>NZ_MULM01000183.1:0-244537 GCF_002029345.1 Pseudomonas sp. VI4.1 | reverse complement strand
CGTGGCCGGGGCCAGCACTGTGTTGTCCTGCGCGTCTTTGGAATAGTCAGCAATCACCAAAATAGTCATTCAGATCACCTTCGCTTCGTTTTTCAGTTTCTCGACCAACTCAGCCACCGACTTGACCATGATCCCCGCGCTACGTGCAGCCGGCGCTTCGACTTTCAAGGTGGTGTTAGTGGAGGCGGTGGAAACGCCCAAAGCGTCCGCTGTCACTACTTCGAGAGGCTTCTTCTTGGCTTTCATGATGTTTGGCAGCGACGCGTAGCGCGGTTCGTTCAACCGCAGGTCGTGGTGACGATGGCCGGCAGTTTCAGGGCAACCGTCTGCGCGCCGCCGTCGACTTCGCGAGTCACGGCAACCGTGTCGCCGCTGATCTCGACTTTGGATGCGAACGTGCCCTGACCATAACCGCTCAATGCTGCGAGCATCTGGCCAGTCTGGTTGTTGTCGCTGTCGATGGCTTGTTTGCCAAGGATCACCAGTTGCGGCTGTTCCTTGTCGACTACAGCCTTGAGCAGCTTGGCCACCGCCAGGGACGTCAGGTCTTCAGCGCATTCGACGAGGATGGCGCGATCGGCCCCCAGCGCCAGCGCGGTGCGCAGTTGCTCCTGGGCGGTGGAGGGACCGACGCTGACAACGACGATCTCGCTGGCAATGCCCTGCTCTTTCAAGCGTACGGCTTCTTCCACGGCAATTTCGCAGAACGGGTTCATCGACATCTTGACGTTGGCGAGGTCGACGCCGGAAGTGTCCGCCTTGACGCGAACCTTGACGTTGTAATCGACCACACGTTTTACCGCGACCAGTACTTTCATGATCTGTTCCTGTAGTAGACCGCCAGCGCAGTGTCCGGCCGTAGAGGGTGTTCAGGCGTTGCGCATCAAATCGGCATAGGCCTGCAAATGATGGTCGTCGTCGCCCAACTGGTGGCTGAGCATGACCAGACGCTTGGCATGGTGGGCAAGGTTGTATTCCCAGGTCATGCCGATGCCGCCGTGCAATTGAATCGCTTGCTCGGCAATGAACCGGGCGGCGCGAGTGACGATGAACTTGGCGGCGGCCAGACCGCGACTGCGTTCGTCACTGTCGGGGTCGTCAGCGATACAGGCGGCCAGCGTGGCCATGGAAATCGCCAATTCCAGCTCGCCACGCATGTCCGCCATGCGGTGTTGCAACACCTGCAACTTGCCGATCGGCGCGCTGAACTGCTGACGGGTTTTCAGATAGTCCAGCGTCAGACTGAAGGCTTCCTGCATATTGCCGATCGCCTCCGCGCATTGCGCCGCCACCGCCCGCCCTTGCTGGTAACGCAATGCCGCAAGCGCTTGGCCGGCAGGACCCAGCAGGTGATTGTGCTGGAGCACGACGCCATCCAAATACAGGTCGCACGCGCGGGGGCCATCGATGCACGGGTATTCACGGCGGCGCACACCCGCTGCCTGCGGGTCCAGCAGAAACAGGCTGATGCCGGACTCGTCGAGAGCGCGCCAGCGGTGCGCCGCCGAGACCAGAATGAGACCGGCGCTGTGGCCGCCGACCACCGCGCATTTATGCCCGGTCAGGCGCCATCCGCCCTCGACGGCTTCGGCGCGGCTCTGCACATCGTGCAGGTGATAGTGGCTCTGGCGTTCTTCCAGTGCCACCGCGAGCTGCAGCTCACCGGTCGCCACTTGCGGCAACCATTGGCCACGCTGGTCCGCGCTGCCCAGTTGCTGCAGCAGTCCGGCGCCGTGTATTTGCGACTGAAGATAAGGTTCCAGGCACAGGTTGCGGCCCAGTTCAGTCATCACCAGCAGGGTGTCGACGCCACTGCCGCCGAAGCCACCGTATTCCTCGGCAAGGGGTACGGCGCTCAGGCCCAACTCACCGAGCTGGTTCCAGAACTCACGGCTAAATCCCGTCTCGCTACGGTAAAACTGCTCACGCTGTTCAAAGCTGTAACGGTCGCGCGCCAAACGGGCGACGGTGTCTTGCAGCATCTGCTGCTCTTCGCTGAGATTGAAGTCCATGGGGGTGCCTCCTTAGAGCTCAAGAATCATCTTGGCAATGATGTTCTTCTGGATTTCGTTGGAGCCGCCGTAGATGGACAGCTTGCGCAGGTTGAAATACTGGCCGGCTGGCGCGGCACTGTAGTCGGTGTGCAACAGCTCACCGGCAAAGGCGTAGTCCAGCTCTTCCTCGGCGAAAGGCAAGGCATGCACGCCCAACACCTTGCGCATCAGGTGGCTGATCGCCTGGCGAATCTCGGAACCCTTGATCTTCAGGATCGAACTTTGCGCCCCAGGCACACCACCGCCCTGCACGGCCGCGAGGATGCGCAGCGTGCTCATCTCGATGGCCATCAATTGCATTTCCACTTCGGCAACTTGTACCCGAAACAGCGGGTCATCCAGCAGCGGCAGACCGTTACGCAATTCCTGAGATGCGACCGATTTGAGTTGCGCCAGCGCTGCCTTGGACTGGGCAATGCCCGCCTGACCGGTGCGCTCATGGGTCAACAGGAACTTGGCGCACGTCCAGCCCTTGTTTTCTTCACCCACCCGATTGGCGACGGGCACACGCACGTTGTCGAAGAACACTTCATTGACTTCATGCTCGCCCTCCAGGGTGATGATGGGCCGCACCGTGACGCCTGGCGTCGCCATATCGATCAACAGAAAGGAAATGCCGCGCTGCTGCTGGGCTTGTGGGTCAGTGCGCACCAGGCAGAAAATCAGGTTGGCGTGCTGACCGAGGGTGGTCCAGGTTTTCTGGCCATTGACCACGTAGTGGTCGCCGTCCAGCACCGCGCGGGTTTTCAGGCTGGCAAGGTCGGAACCGGCTCCCGGCTCGGAGTAGCCCTGGCACCACCAGTCTTCCCCGGACAGGATGCGCGGCAGGTAATAGGCCTTTTGCGCCTCACTGCCGAACTTCATGATCACCGGGGCGACCATGTTGACCCCGAACGAGATCAACCGCGGCGCACCGAACGCGGCGCACTCCTCCTCGAAGATGTGGCGCTGTACCACGCTCCAGCCAGTACCACCCTGCTCTACCGGCCAGTTGGCGGCGTACCAGCCGCGCCTGGCCAGCACCCCTTGCCAACGCAGGTGGTCTTCCTTGTCGAGATGCTTGCCGAGGCGAACTTTTGCAGCAATGTCGTCAGGTACGGCAGCGCTGAGGAAGGCGCGTACCTCATCGCGAAACTCAAGTTCGGCGGGGGTGTAGTTGATGTCCATGCAAAGTCCTCGATGGGGGTGGGGCCAGCGTCAGGCTGGCTGGCCGCAAGCGACCTGTTCAGCCTTGCTGATCCAGCTCGGCAACTGTCTTGCCTTCGGCGACCCGGCGTTCCAGCAGTGGCGCCGGTGGTGTGCAGGGGGTAACCGATGCATCGGGACCCACCGCTTTAGCCGCTTGACGCTGCGCGAAAAATGCCTGGATCAACGCCGTACGTTGGGGTGATGCCATGCACTCAAGGAACAGCGCGCGCTCACGCTGCAGGCCATCGCTCAAGGACAGTGAGGTCGCCGCTTCGATGGCGGCAATACAACGTACCGGCGAGAACGACTCTGGCTGGCTGCGTTGCACCTCATCGCGCTTGGCCATGAGCAACTCGGCAGTGCCGCTGACACCCGCAGGTATCGAGGCATGGCCACTGCGGCGTGGCTGCACGCCTTGCGCCAACAACTGCCGGGCGTACGCCAGGCCAGCGGCCAACGGCTCACCCTCATACACCTCATCGACGATGGCGTGACGCTTGGCCTCGGCCGCGCTGATCGGCTCTCCACCTACGATCATCTCCAGTGCCTTGGCGACACCGGCCAGGCGTGGCAAGCGCTGGGTCCCGCCGGCACCCGGCAACAGCCCCAGCTTGACCTCTGGCAGTCCGACTTTGGCGTTGGCCTCGATGATGCGGTAATGACAGGCCAGCGCCACTTCAAGACCGCCGCCCAACACCGAGCCATGCAGCACGGCCAGTGACGGCTTGGTGAAGTTTTCCAGAGACAAGGTGACGTCCGGCAGGATCGGCGCTTGCGGGGGTTTGCCAAACTCGCGGATGTCGGCACCGGCTATAAAGGTTCTGCCTAGGCAATACAGCAGCACCAGCTTGATCCCGGGATCCCGCTCGACGGCGTTGAACGCTGCCAGCAAGCCTGCGCGCACGCTGTGGCCAAGGGCATTGACCGGCGGATTATTGATGCACACAACAGCTATCGCCCCTTCGCGGGACCACTGCACGGGAGATGACATCGGGTAACTCCTGCAAGCGTTTCGCCTGCTTTTATTGTTGTTTTGACCGGGCAAAAAATCCGTTCAACGGTGTTTCCACAGTGGTTTTCGCTTTTGCACGAACGCCTGCATGCCTTCCTTCTGATCTTCGCTGGCAAAGCAGGCGTGCAGCAGGCGCCGCTCAAAATGCACGCCCTCGGCCAGGGTGGTTTCAAAGGCACGATCGACCGCTTCTTTATTGAGCCTGACGGCCATCGCCGAAAATTCGGCGATCTGCCGGGCGATCTGCAGTGCTTCGTCTAAAAGGCTCGCCGCCGGCACGACGCGGCTGACCAACCCGCTGCGCTCCGCTTCGGCCGCATCCATCGTGCGCCCGGTCAGGCACAGGTCCATGGTCTTGGCCTTGCCTACCGCGCGGGCCAGGCGCTGGGTACCGCCGGCACCCGGCAGCGTGCCGACCTTCACTTCCGGTTGACCAAAACGCGCACTGTCGGCCGCGATGATCAGGTCGCAAGCATCATCGCCAGCTCGCACCCGCCGCCCAAAGCCAGCCCGCCGACCGCAGCGATCACCGGCTTGCGGCAGCGGGTCACCTCCTCCCAGTTCGCCGTCACAAAATTTTCCAGATAGACGTCAGCGAACCCCTTGAACTGCAACTCGACGATATCGGCACCGGCGGCGAAGGCCTTGTCGTTACCGGTAATCACCATGGCGCGGATGCCGTCATCCCGTTCGAAGGCACGCAATGCCTCGCCCAACTCACTCATCAGCGCGTCGCTCAACGCATTGTGCATCGCGGGTCGATTGAGCCGGATCAGACCGACGTTCTCATGACGCTCCACCAAAATATTGTCGTAGGGCATGACATTCACCACTCGTTCCTGACTGCGGCAAGCCGCATGACCCGAAGATCCGCTGCACGGCTTCGGACGCTTGCAGCCGAGTCTATCGACATCAAAAAATAAAGACAACATGTTGACATATTAAAAATAGAGCGCGTATCTTCACCTCCATCGGAAAGCGCAAGCTCTCGCAGAAAAACAATAACAAATCGCCTATCCACTGGTGCTAACAATGACTACCAAGACAAACATGCAGCCAGAACGACGTTCCGCCATGATTGAGTCAGGTGCATGGAATGACAATATCATTACAGACTATCTGGACCAGGCGGTGCTGACCGCGCCAGATTCGGTGGCGGTGATTGCCTACCGGGTGAACGAGGATGAACGGCAGGCTTTCAGCTACCGCGAATTGGATAGCCTGGTGACTCGCATGGCGGCGGGGCTGGCGGCATTGGGTGTCGCCAAGGCAGACGTGGTGTCCTGCCAGCTGCCAAACGGGTGGCAGATCACCGCGCTGCACCTGGCCTGCGTACGTATCGGCGCGATTCTCAATCCTCTGATGCCGATTTTTCGTGAGCGCGAGCTTGCCTTCATGCTCGGCCACGCACAGAGCCGGGTGCTGGTGATCCCGCATCACTTCCGAGGGTTCGATCACGCCGCCATGGTGCAAGGAATGCGCGGCGAGTTGCCCGCGCTCGAGCATGTACTGGTGATAGGTGGCGACCACCGCGCTGACGATTTCGAGCAGGTCTTGCTGCAACGCGCCTGGGAGGAAGAAACAGACACGGCGGCGTTGTTTGCCGAACGCCGCCTGGGCGGTGACGATGTCGTGCAGCTGCTTTACACCTCGGGCACGACCGGCGAGCCCAAGGGCGTATTGCACACCTCCAACACCCTGTTCAGCAACGTACGCCCCTATGCCGAACGCTTGCAGCTGGGGTCTGCAGATATCGTCTTCATGGCCTCGCCCATCGCGCACCAGACCGGCTTCCTCTACGGGCTGATGATGCCGATTTACCTGAAAAGCACCGCGGTGCTGCAGGACATCTGGGATGCCCGCTTCGCGGTAAAAGTCATTGAAGCCGAACGGCCGACCTTCACCATGGCGTCGACACCTTTCCTGACCGATCTGATCGATATGGCCCCCGATCACCGCGAAGCGCTGTCATCGCTGCAGACCTTTGTTGCCGCGGGCGCCCCTATCCCCAGCGCCCTGGTGGAAAAGGCCGGTACGGCGGTCAACGCCAAGGTGATTTCCGCCTGGGGAATGACCGAGAGTGGCGCGGTGACCATGACCCGCCCACACGACGATGCCCAGTGCGCCATTCATACCGATGGCCTGCCCCTGCCGTTCATGGAAGTGAACATCGTCGATGAGGATGGTCGGGAAGTCTCCCGCGACACGGAAGGCAACTTGTTGGTACGCGGCGGCAGTCTGTTCGTCGGCTATCTCAAGCGCCCCGAACTTTACGGCGTGGATGACCATGGTTGGTTCGCTACCGGCGACCTGGCGCGCATGGACGAACAGGGTTACATCCGCATCACGGGTCGCACCAAAGATGTGGTTATTCGCGGCGGCGAAAACATTCCCGTGGTGGAGATCGAAAACCTGCTCTACAAGCACCCGGCCATTTGTGCCGTGGCGCTGGTTGGTTGCCCGGACCCACGCCTGGGAGAGCGCCTGTGCGCTTATGTGACGCTGCACAACCGCCACTCCAGCCTGACGCTGGAAGAAGTGGTGAGCTTCCTCCTGCAACAGCGCCTGACCAAGAACTACCTGCCCGAATACCTGGAAGTGCTGCAGGCCTTGCCGCGCACCCCGTCGGGAAAAATCCAGAAATTCAAATTGCGCGAACTGGCCATGGATATCCGGCTGGGTTCAGCCACGCGCCAATGATTGGCAATGCCCGCAAATCAATCAAAACAAGATGAGGACTGCTGCATGAAAGGTCTTATTGGAAGAACCGTAATCATCACCGGCGGCGGTGGCGGCATTGGTCGGGCCGTGAGCCTGCGCTTCGCTGCCGAAGGCTGCCTGGTCGCCGTACTTGATCGCGATGCCAGTGCCGCACAAACCACCGTCGACCTGATCAACGAAGCGGACAGCAAGGCCAAGGCCAAGGCTTACGCCGCCGACATCACCGATTACGCCGCCATTGTCGACACCGTCGCGGCCATTGAAAAAGACCTCGGTGTACCGACCGTACTGGTTAACAACGCAGGCTTCGACCGCTTCATGCCGTTCCTCAAAACCGAGCCGGCCATGTGGCAACAGTTGATCTCGATCAACCTGACCGGGGCGCTGAACATGCACCACGTGGTCCTGCCGAAGATGCTTGAAGCGGGGGGCGGCAAGGTCATCAATGTGGCTTCCGATGCGGCCCGTGTCGGTTCCTCCGGCGAAGCCGTTTACGCCGCCTGCAAGGCGGGACTGGTCGGTCTGTCGAAAGCCCTGGCGCGGGAACTGGCGACCAAAAACATCAACTTCAATGTGGTCTGCCCCGGCCCGACCGATACCGCCCTGCTCAAAAGCGTAGCGGCGACCTCGAGCAACCCGGAAAAGCTGATGGAAGCCTTCAAGAACGCCGTGCCGATGCGCCGCCTCGGTCAACCGGAAGACTACCCGGGGATCATCGCCCTGCTGGCCAGCGACGACGCCAATTTCATCACCGGACAGGTTATTTCCGTGTCCGGCGGCCTGACCATGGCCGGTTAACCAGGAGAACTCCCATGCATTACGAAGACATTCTGTACACCGAAGTCGAAGGTGTTGCGACCATCACCATCAACCGTCCGGATCGCTACAACGCGTTCCGCGGCCAGACCTGCATGGAGCTGATCCACGCCTTCAACCGTGCTGGCTGGAACAAGGAAGTGGGCGTCATCGTGTTCACCGGTGCCGGCGACAAAGCGTTCTGCACCGGCGGCGACCAGGGGGCCCATGAAGGCCAGTACGATGGCCGCGGCCTGATCGGCCTGCCGGTAGAAGAGTTGCAGGGCCTGATCCGTGAAGTGCCCAAGCCGGTAATCGCACGCGTCAACGGCTTTGCCATCGGCGGCGGTCACGTCCTGCACGTCGTCTGCGACCTGACCATCGCGTCCGAAAAAGCCGTGTTCGGCCAGGTCGGCCCGAAAGTCGGCTCGGTAGATCCGGGCTTCGGCACGGCCTATCTGGGGCGCATCATCGGCGAAAAACGCGCCCGCGAGATTTGGTACCTGTGCCGCAAATACAGCGCCCAGCAAGCTTACGACTGGGGCCTGGTCAACGCGGTCGTGCCACATGAAGAGCTGGATGCCGAAGTGCAGAAATGGTGTGACGAGATTCTCGAGAAGAGTCCGACCGCCCTCTCCATCGCCAAGCGCTCATTCAACGCCGACAGCGCCAATATCGCCGGCATCGGTGCCCTCGGCATGCAGGCCCTGAGCCTGTATTACGACACCGAAGAGTCCAAGGAAGGCGTCGCCGCGTTCAAGGAAAAACGTAAGCCCGAGTTCCGCAAATTCTACAAGTGACCCTATTACCGGCAGTTTATCCGCTGCCGGTCCCCCGGCCCTGGCTTGGAGAGCATCATGAACTTCGCATTCGACGAACAACAAAACGCTATTCGTGAAAGCGTTGCCCGCTTTAGCGCCGAAGTACTTGCGCCCGGTTACCGCAAGCGCGACATCAGCGGCCAGATTGAACGCACGGTGATCCGGCAGATGGGTGAAATGGGTCTGCTCGGCGGCGAACTGCCGGAAGAATTCGGTGGCAGCGGCCTGGACTGCGTGACCGCCGGCATCATCATCGAGGAGATCTCGCGCGGTGATTTCAACGTGGGTTACATACCACTGCTGGCTTCGCTGAACGGCCAGATCATCGCCCAACACGCCTCGCCTGAGCTGGCCAAAGAATGGCTGGGCGCAATTACTGGCGGGCAGAAAATCGTCTGCATCGCCCTGACCGAACCCAGTGGCGGCTCAGACGCCGCGAGCCTGCGGATGAAAGCCGAGCGCAAGGGCGACACCTATGTGCTCAATGGCGAGAAGACCTCCATCTCGATGGCCGATCAGGCCGACGTTGCGGTGGTCTTTGCCCGCACCGGCACCCAGGAATCCCGCGCCAACGGTATCAGTGCCTTCCTGGTTCCGATGACGTTGCCCGGCATCAGCACCACCCGCTTTGAAGACGCCGGCCAGCGCGCCATCGGACGTGGTTCGATCTTCTTCGACAACGTCGAGGTGCATGCCAGCCATCGCCTGGGCGATGAAGGCAAAGGCTTCAAGCAAGTGATGCAGGGCTTCGATTACAGCCGCGCGTTGATTGGCCTGCAGTGCCTGGCGATAGCCCAGCAATCGCTGGATGAGACCTGGAAATGGCTGACCGAGCGCGAGGCATTCGGGCAGCAACTGGCGGCATTCCAGGGTTTGACTCACCCTCTGGCGGAATTCCAGACCTACGTGCAAGCTGCGCGCCTGCAGTGTTACTACGCGCTATGGCTCAAAGACACTGGACAACCGCACAACGCCGAAGCGGCGATGAACAAGTGGTGGGGACCCAAGTTGGCGTTTGACGTGGTCAAGCAGTGCCTGCTCGCCCATGGCCACACCGGTTGGGGTGAAGATCTGCCATTTGCCCAGCGTCTTCGTGATGTACTTGGCCTGCAGATCGGTGACGGTACTGCGCAAATCATGAAAAATATCATCGCTCGCGAGTACATCCCCAAATAACACCTTGTCTGCACCGGCAGGCAGGTGACCTTATCGGCCTACCGACGCCCACCGGGCAGCAAGGACATGTAATGGACGCTAACGAAAACCGCAGCATACCGAACACTTTATTTTTCCGGCTGTTTCAAACCGGCAACGTATTGCAGCGCCAAGTGCAGAACGAGATGGGCATCAGCACCGTGCAATGGGCGGTACTGGGCGCCCTGTCCCGAGCCGGTTTCGAGGAGGGTATCTCCTTCAACCAGTTGACGGAGTACCTGTTCGTCAGCCGGCAAAGCCTGGATGGCGTGCTCAAGCGCATGGAGCGGGATAACCACGTGCTGCGCGTGCCTCATCCGGATGACGGGCGCGCTCGCCTGGTCCGGCTGACCGATCAGGGTCGGGAATACTGGGACGCGCTGCAAGATCGGATTTATCAGTTTTATCAGCAAGGTTTGCAGGGCTTCAGCTTCGACGACACCGTCAATTTCCTGCACTACCTGAACAAGTTCAAAGACGACCTGGCCAGGATTTCATTCGGCGAGGAGCAGCAGGCAAGGCTCGAGGACTAGGCCCATACCGGACAGGCCGCTCTTCCTGCCATGCGTCGCGACGCAGATTGGTTTTTCTCCATGCCCACGGGCGTGGTGCCGGTTGAAGCAAATCAACACCTTCGCCCTCGCCTCGGGAGATCCGAACCCCGTGCATCTGGAGCCAGCCATAGCTTGCCGAGCCGGGCATGCAGATGTTTTCGCCCAGGGGATGCTGGGTATGGGAATGCTCGGCGCACTATTGAGTGCCGCCCGCCTGCGGCGTTTTGGCGTGCGATTCCTGTCGCCCATCGCGCTGGGCGATCAGCCTCGGCTGTATCAAACAGGCACCCGGTTACGTGAACTTGTACTCACCAATGAAAAAGGAAACATCCGAATCAGGGGCTACGCCGAGCTCAACTGAATAACCTTCAGCGACTGATCAGCGACAACAAAAAGCGAATTTCAAGGTTCGTTTTACGGGATGACTCGTCCCGAAAAAAAGATCGCCGCTTGAACCCAATAGCTGGCCGTTCACCACAATAAAAACAAGAGGTCGAACCATGTATAACCCCTCAAGAACCTGGTCCATCACACTCGCAATCAGTACCAGCATCGTCGCTCAACAGGCCATAGCCGAGTTCAACGACGATAGCCACCTGACGCTTGAAGCCCGTAACTTCTATATCAACCGTGATTTTCGGGACAACCCCAACACGGCCCATCACAAGGCTGAAGAATGGGGCCAAGGCTTCATGTTGCGCTACAACTCGGGCTTCACCGAGGGCACGCTGGGCTTTGGTGTGGATGCGCTCGGGCTGCTTGGGGTAAAACTGGATGCCGGTCGCGGCACGACCGGTGCGGGCGCCCTGCCCGTGCAGAGAGATGGCGAGGTCCCGGACAGCTTTGGTTTTATCGGCCCTACCGCTAAAGTCAAAATGGCCAAGAGCCTGCTGACTGTCGGCACTCACGCACCGACCCTGCCGATCGCGTTTCGCAATGACACCCGCTTGCTGCCGCAGACGTTTGAAGGGGCGCAGATCGTCTCCAGTGACATCGACAAACTCACCCTGACCGGCGGCCAGTTTCGCGCCACCCGTCTGCGCAACTCGACCAACTACGAAGACATGAGCATGTTTGCCGATGGTTCCAGCGGGGGCGTCGCGTCTGACCGTTTCAACTATGCGGGCGCTACTTACGCGCTGCTGCCGAACCTGACCACCACCTACTTCTTCGCCGAGTTACAGGACAACTACAGCCAGCACTACGGCAATCTCATTCACACCCAGCCATTGGCCGAGGGATTGAACCTGAGGTCGGAAGTCCGTTATTTCCAGAGTGAACATGAGGGTCGCACCAACGTCGACAACCGCAACCTGGGAACGATGTTGACCCTGTCCTATAAAGGTCACGCCCTCGGCGCCAGCTACCAGAACCAGAGCGGCGACACCGGCATGCCCTTCATCGGCGGCGGCACCGACCCATGGGCATTCAACACCGTCACCTACCATCATTTCTTGCGTGCCCGGGAAGACTCCTGGCAGCTGCGTTACGACTACGATCTAGCGACGGTCGGATTGCCCGGGCTGACGTTCATGACGCGCTATGTGTCAGGCGACAACTTTGAAATCGCAGGTACCAACGCCAAAGAATGGGAACGCAATGTCGATATCGCCTATGTGGTCCAGAGCGGACCGCTGAAAAACGTCAACCTGCGGTTGCGCAACGTCGCCTACCGCGGAAGCCGCACCACAGACATCGATGAGAACCGTATTATCGTCGGCTACACCTTTAAATTCTGGTAAGTGATCCTCGCCCACATTTCGCTGAAAAACCGCCTAGGAGACTCCTGAAATGCATATAGATGCTGCGATCCGCTCGCGTAAATCCGTTCGAAGCTTCATGCCGTGGAACGTCCCGAAATCAGTGATCGAACATATCCTGAAGGTCGCCTCACGAGCCCCCAGCGGCAACAATGTACAGCCTTGGCATGTCCACGTATTGACCGGTCAGGCAAAGCAGAACCTGTGCAACGACATCATCGCATCAGCAACCGACGAAGCCGGGCAGCATGCCGCCGAATATGAGTACTACCCCACTGAATGGTTTGAACCCTATCAGCAACGCCGCCGCGAAGTGGGTTTCAGCCTGTACGAAAAGCTCGGGATCAAGCGCGATGATCCCACAGCACGTGACCGGCAAATGCTGCGCAACTATCAGTTCTTCGATGCCCCGGTCGGTCTGCTGATCAGCCTTGACCGCCGACTCAACACGGGGAGCTATATGGATTTAGGCATGTTCATCCAGAACATTCTGCTCGCCGCCAGAGGCCAGGGCTTGCATACCTGCGCCCAGGCGGCATTCGCGTGGTATCACCAGGTCATTCGCGCGCACTTGCCCCTCGCGGACAATGACATTCTGGTCTGCGGCATCGCGCTCGGCCACGAGGATCGTGATGCACCGGAAAACAGCCTTGAAACACCACGTGAACCGGTTGAGAGTTTTGCCTCTTTCCATGGGTTTACAACTGATTGATCGGAGCTGGACACCTGGCAAACAAAGAGGACGCCTGCGGCGTCCTGGCCGCGAGAATCCCTGACCGACATCCGCAATTTCCGTAACCAGGCTGGAGAGTTTATTGAGGAGCAGATCAATCCCAACGAGCACCGGTGGGGCTGCACAGTAAAACCAAGCCAACCCATTCCAAAAATGTTCAACGAAAAATGCTCCGCATCTTTCGATACGGAGCATTTTCTTTGAGCGCTCGCGCAGATTGCCAGGTTTTCACACAGTCTGCGAAGGTCCTTATTTCGATGATTACAAAGCTCGATGGCGCTCTGTCTCTCTATTGGATTCAATGGGTGTGCATTTGCATTTGCGCACTACAAAACCACATCGCAAGTTACAAATGGTTTGAGCCCGCCAATAAACGTTTTGCCGTGTTCAAACCAAACCTTCCTTTTTTCGGCCGCCATGTAAAGTTCATAGTCGGCCTGATCGCGAAACCAGCATTCCCCAATTGCATGCACTGGTGGCACCTCAAGATAGGGTACGTGGGTGTCGCTTGGGTTGTCTGACACCAGCCTGACCTCATATTTGTGCAAGCCAGGAATACCCTCACTCATTTCAAAGTGACGCCTGCATTCCTGTTTGAAGACCGCATCGTTCATGGTTTGAGGCTTAACCAGCAGATAGACGATTCTAATCATTCGAATTTCCTTCAAGTGCTTTGTTCGGACAACGGTTGCGGGGACGGATCGATTTCCTTTTCAACCACGTCAAGTTCATCGAGCCGAACCCCTTTGGTTTCGGGTAGCAGGAGCAGGGCAAATACAGCGATGGCGTAAGCGACCAGGCAAAACGCGCCAACAGACTGGGACAGACCGAATTTAGCAGCGAGCAGCCCAACCCCGGTCACGGCCATTGCGCCCACCGACTTGCCGACGTTGTAGGAGAATCCCATGCACGTGGTGCGAACCTGGGTCGGGAATAACTCGCTCAGGAAGGGACCCAGCGCCGCAAACATACCGATCGCCAACGCGCCGACCAAAAAGCCCATGACGTGCGCTACCAGGGGGTTGAGCGGAACGAACATATAGGCAACGGTGACAATCCAGGAGGCCAACGACAGGAGCATCAGCGTCGGGCGTCGACCCAGGCGGTCTGACATGTAGGCGGTGGTGGCGAAGCCGCAAAGACTGCCTAGCGCCATAATCAGAATCGTCAGGATAAGCGACCCGGATACAACACCGCGCTCGGCCATCATCGAAGGCGTCCAAACCAGAATCACGTAGCAGCCCGCCTGCAATCCGATCACCAACAAACTGGCAAGCATGCTGACCTTGATGTACTTGGCGGAAAACACGGTTCCGATAGAGGCTTTATCCGTATCGAGCTTTTGCGATTGCTTGAACGCATCCGAATCCTTGACGTTACGCCGAATGAAAATCACCACCAGCGCGGGCAGTACACCGACCCAGAACGCCACACGCCAGGCGTACTCAGCGGGGAAATACGCCAGGATGCCGGTGACGATCAGCACCGCGCCGGCCCATCCCAAGGCGAAACCGGACTGCACGAAACCCAACGCCCTCCCTCGATTTTTCGGGTTGATGACCTCGGCCATGAGCGCTACACCGATAGCCCATTCGCCGCCGAATCCCAAGCCTTGGAGAGTACGTGCGACCAGCAATTGCTCAAAATTTTGCGCAAACCCTGCGACGACGCCAAAGAAGGTAAACCAGCACACCGTGAAAATCAGGATGCGCACCCGCCCGAAGCGGTCGCTCAGGATGCCTGCGATCCATCCACCCAAGGCCGCCGACAGCAAGGCCGATGTCCCGACAATGCCCGCCTCGCCTTTGGTCAGCCCCCAGATCCCGATCAACGTGGGCAGCAGGAAGCTGAACATCTGCATGTCATAGGAGTCCAGAGCCCAGCCGGCATAGCAGGCCCAAAAGGTTTTCTTCTCACGCGGGGTGCCGCTTTTATACCAGGAGAACATGGGCCGATCCTTATTGTTATGGGGGTGCATCCAGGGGGCCGAGCATGAACCAGTCGTGTTGATGTGCCCATTTGCGTTATTGAAAGCCGGCCTTTTGCTTTTGCTAAGAAGCCCGGGCTGTCGCTCCACCTGTCCGCTGCCCCGTCTAATCGCTAATGACCTGGGCAATAATCAATTCGACCATGGCGTAGACCAGATCCAGGCGGGCGCTCACCGTGAGTCTCAACGCTGGCAGCCAGGCGGGGGCTTGATTGAGTAGCGTGACGATGCTTTTTGTGCAAGCGTGGCTGCACGCTGAAGGGCCAATAGCTGCAGCGATGATCTGTTCATACCGCGCACGATGGGCATCAGCCTGATCGAGCCAAGGCTCACTTAGATGACGCCACTCCCGTTCCAGCAGCTGAAAGTGGCAGGGCATGCGGTCCTGTAGGCTCAAGTGCATCTCGATGATTTTTCGCAGCCGCTTGGGGGCCTCGGCATTGCGCTGTATTTGCATCGCCTTGGTCTGTAACAACCCCAGCAGCTCTTCAAACAACTCGTAGAGCAACGCTTCCTTGCTCTCGATGTGGTTGTAGATCGAACCGCAGTTGATCCCCAGGGCCGAGGCCAGCTCGCGCATTCCGACATTGCTGTAGCCCTTGCTGGCAAACAGCGAAAGCGCTTGTTGGCGTGTATCCAAAAATGTGTTTATAGCCGCCTGCTCCCACAAAAGCCTGGCAGCAGCATGATCGGCTGGGTCGTCGACAGCAATTTCAAAAAATGGAAGACGGCATTGCATCTTGCCTGCCCAGTCTTAGGCAAAGCTTCACACTGACTTACGCAAAAGCCAATTCCCCCCTCTGCTCTCCCCCTTCATCCTGTTTGCAACTGCAGCCAATAGGGGAAGCACAGCATGCAAGATTTCGAACCGGGAAACTGGGTCGGCCGAACACAGGTGCGCAATGACCAGTTCAGCCTCCCTTTGGTGCGGCGCATCGCAGCGATGTTCAATGTCCCAGCACCCACTGACGGCCAGGAGCTACCTTGGCTGTGGCACTGGTGCTTCTTTGATGACTGCGCCGAACAACATCAGCTCGGTCATGACGGGCATCCGACGCTGGGCGAATTCATGCCGCCTGCCCATGGACGTAACCGCATGTGGGCGGGCAGCCGGGTCGAATTCATCCATCCTCTGCGCGTCGGGGCCTGCGCCCGCCGTCACACAACGATCAAGCATATCGAGGAAAAAAAGGGCCGCACCGGATCCCTGCTATTCGTCACGCTCGCTCATGATCTGTGGCAAGACGAGCAGCTGTGCATAAGCGAAGAGCAAGACATTGTTTACCGTGAACCGAACCCACCCAAGCTCAGCGCCGGTGAGCCGCTTCCCGAAACGCAGTGGAGCGAAAACATCAGCCCCGATCCGCTGCTGCTGTTCCGGTACTCAGCCGTCACCTTCAATGCCCACCGCATCCATTTCGATTGGCCTTATGTCACCGGGACCGAGGGTTATCCCGGCCTGGTCGTCCATGGTCCGCTGACCGCCACCCTGAACCTGGCCGCTTTCGTACAGGCAAACCCATTGGCACGTGTTCGGCAGTTTTCCTTTCGCGGCATTCGCCCTCTGATAGCGCCCGCCCGGTTCAAGGTCGGTGGACACCATTCCCGGCACGGTTTCGCCGACCTGTGGGCAGGCGATGAGACCGGTATCAGCCAACACGCAAGCGTCGAATTCGACTGAGTTTTGCATCACTCCATAGGACTTGAGATGAACCCCAATAACAACGAAGACTTCAATGCCATCCGCGAAGGCGTACGCGCCCTGTGCGCCGAGTTCGATGCCGCTTACTGGCGCCAGGTCGATGAAGAAAAAGGCTTTCCCGAAGCCTTCGTCAAGGCCTTGACCGATGCTGGCTGGCTGTCGGCGATGATCCCGACCGAATACGGCGGCTCCGGCCTCGGCCTGGCCGAAGCCTCGGTGATCCTTGAGGAAGTGAACCGCTGTGGCGGCAACTCCGGCACCGTTCACGGGCAGATGTACAACATGTTCACCCTGCTGCGGCACGGCAGCGAGGCGCAGAAAAGCTATTACCTGCCGAAACTGGCCAGCGGTGAATTGCGCCTGCAATCGATGGCCGTGACCGAGCCCACCACCGGCACCGACACCACCAAGATCAAGACCACAGCGGTCAAGCGCGGCGACAAGTACGTGATCAACGGCCAGAAGGTCTGGATCTCGCGGGTCCAGCATTCCGACCTGATGATCCTGCTGGCGCGTACCACGCCTCTGGCCGAGGTGAAGAAAAAATCCGAAGGCATGTCGATCTTTCTCGTCGACCTGCGTGAAGCCATCGGCAATGGCCTGACCGTGCAACCGATCGCGAACATGGTCAATCATGAGACCAACGAGCTGTTCTTCGACAATTTGGAGTTGCCGCTGGACAGCCTGATCGGCGAAGAGGGCAAGGGCTTTCGCTATATCCTCGATGGGTTGAACGCCGAGCGTACGTTGATTGCCGCCGAATGCATCGGCGACGGTCGCTGGTTCATCGAAAAAGCCAGCGCCTATGCCCGCGACCGCGTGGTGTTCGGTCGCCCGATCGGGCAGAACCAGGGCGTGCAGTTCCCGATTGCCGAAGCCCATGTCGAGATTGAAGCGGCGGACCTGATGCGCTGGCGCGCCTGCGAGGAATACGACAGCGGCGAAAACGCCGGGGCCAGCGCCAACATGGCTAAATACCTGGCGGCCAAGGCCTCCTGGGAAGCGGCCAATGCTTGCCTGCAAACCCATGGCGGGTTTGGCTTCGCCTGCGAATACGACGTGGAGCGCAAGTTCCGCGAAACCCGTCTGTACCAGGTGGCGCCGATCTCAACCAATTTGATTCTGTCCTACGTCGCCGAGCATCTGCTTGAACTGCCACGCAGCTTCTAAGGAGGGGAATCATGAATGACCATCTGATGCGCTCGGCGCTGTTCGTGCCTGGCAACCGACCCGAACGGTTCGCCAAGGCGCTGACCAGCGGCACCGACGCCGTGATCGTCGATTTCGAGGACGCCGTACAGGAGTCGGACAAAACCCTGGCCCGGGAAAATCTCGGAGCGTTTTTGCAGGCCACGCCGACTGCCCGCGTCTGGGTACGGATCAATACGGCGAGTCACGGGCAGCACGAGGCCGACCTGGCGTTCTGCGCAGGCCAATCTGGCGTGTGCGGCGTCATGCTGCCAAAGGCTGAAAGCGCAGAA
Organism: Pseudomonas sp. VI4.1; assembly: GCF_002029345.1. Taxonomy (NCBI): domain Bacteria; kingdom Pseudomonadati; phylum Pseudomonadota; class Gammaproteobacteria; order Pseudomonadales; family Pseudomonadaceae; genus Pseudomonas; species Pseudomonas sp. VI4.1. Next base: position 226,535 of record NZ_MULM01000183.1, on the reverse strand, counting down.
CAGGTGACCCGCGTTGTTGCCACTGGCCGCCCTGTCTGGCCAATTATTGAAAGCGCCTTGGGGTTGCAGGCCCTTGCAGCCATTTCGCAGGTTGGCGGGGTTGATCGGCTGACCTACGGCGGCCTGGACATGAGCCTGGACCTCGGCTTGATTGCAGGCACCGCTGGCGCTGAATGCATGCTCGATCAGGTTCGGTTCGCCCTGCTGCTGCACAGTCGTCTCGCTGGCTTGGCCCCACCGTTGGAGACCGTCTTTGCTCGCATCGACGACCCCATCGGGCTTGAGCACTTTGTCTTGAGCGCACACACCAAAGGGTTTGCAGGCATGCTGTGTATCCACCCGCGCCAGGTCGAGGTGGTGCATCGGGCATTGGTGCCAACCCCCACTCAGCTGGATTGGGCCCGTCGCGTGCTGGCGGGCGCAGATCAAGCAGGCGCCTTCCAACTCGACGGGCAAATGATCGACGCCCCAGTGATTCAACGTGCACGCAATATCCTGGAAGCAGCCAATAACGCCTGACGCCAAGCGATACGGCTAAAGGACCACCAGCCTCTGATGGTCCTTTTTTGGTTTCAGTGGAGCGCGGTCAGCTCAGTTATTTGAACGCGTAGGTGTACGACAGAATCACTCGGTTTTCGTCCAGGTCTCCCAGCGCATCCGAGCGCACCATCGCGTTGCGCCAGCGCATTCCGAGGTTCTTCAGCGGTCCGCTCTGGATGACGTAGCTCACGTCCAGATCCCGCTCCCACTCTTGGGCGTTACTACCCGCCACCTCGAACCCGTCACCGCGCAAATAGCGCGCGAGAAAGGTCAGGCCCGGCACGCCAAAGGCGGTCATGTTCACATCGTAGCGAGCTTGCCATGAACGCTCGTGGGCGCGGGTAAAGTCCAGGATTTGCACCACGTTGGCGACGTTGGGATCAGCATCCTGCAAGAAAGGAAACGGTGAACGCCCGCGGTTATCCTGGTAGCCGACCCGCCAGGTATGCCCACCCAGATTGGCCGATAACAGCACCGAAGTCAGGCCGTTGTCGATCGTTCCTGCCCGTTGGGCTCCCGCCTCGGAGGAATCGAAATACCCCAGATTGCCGCCGAGCGTCCAACGGCCGAGCGTTTGAGTAGCCAACAGGCCGTAGTAATTCTGCTGGTAGACATCCTCAAGCTCCGCCCGCCAAAAGGAGGCGGTCAGCTGCGGACCAAAGGTATAGGCGGCACCGGCGTAATCGAAACGATCACTGCTGGCCGAATAGTTACCCGTTCTCAGGTCATCGTGATTAGCGCTGGAGTTGCGATAGTTGACGCTGCGAAATTGCCCGACATCAAGCATCAGGTTGTCGACGTCAGTGGACGTCAGGGCGATACCATTGAAAAACGGCGGTAACAGCCGCGCATCGCTGGACAGCGCTACGGGAGACTTGGGCATCAAACCACCGACTTTAAGTTCGGTTTTCGACACCTTGGCCTTGAACACCCCGGACAGATCGCTGAACTCATCCGGCCCGGCGTTTCCAAATGCGTTAGGCAGCAAGCCGGTGCCGGCACGGGCGTCGGACGAATCCAGTTTGACCCCTAGGGCGGCATACAGGTCTACACCGAAGCCTACCGGGCCTTCGGTGTAGCCGGATTTAGCGTTGAACATGAAACCTTGCGCCCACTCTTCACGCTTGGATTGCGCCGCATTGTCCTGGCGAAAGTCACGGTTGAAGTAGAAATTGCGCAGGCTGAGCGTGGTGCTGCTGTCGCCGAGAAAGTCAGCTTGGGCGATGCAAGGCAGGGTCAGGATTGGCGCAACACAGGTAAGCGCGCACGCATGCGCCAAGGGAAGCTTTTGCATGGGGGGTGGTTTCCGAGAATTGTTTTTATTGGGTCGCCACAGCGTCGGACGCTCAGGGCGAAGCCAGCATGGGCAGCCCTTTAGGGCTTGGGTATTGGAATTTGCTTAAGCGGTACTTGCGCTGAGGAAAACATCGCCGCCAAAGGGCGGTGGTTAAGCAGCACGAAACGCTGCCTTTTGCTAAACGAAATTGTCTGGCAGACCCGCCTCCGCCATGCTGGTTTGAACATGTCGCACACGCCCATAATAAAAGGTACCTGCGTGATGAAAGACGCTTTGATCGTGTCGCCGCTGAGAACGCCTATCGGCAAATTTGGTGGCGCACTCGCCTCACTGACTGCTGATCAGCTCGCGGCTACCGTGATTCGTACCCTGGTGAGTCGCCTGAACCTCGCCCCCGACTCTCTGGACGAAGTCATCGTTTCCCAGTCTTACGCCAACAGCGAGGCGCCCTGCATGGGCCGTTATGCCGCGCTGCTGGCCGACTTGCCCATCGAGGTGCCGGGTTATTCGCTAGACCGGCGCTGCGGTTCGGGTTTGCAGGCCATCGCCGATGCAGCGATGCGTATCCAGACAGGTCACGCCGAAGCGGTCATGGTCATCGGCGTCGAGAGCATGAGCAACATCGAGTACTACAGCAACGACATGCGCTGGGGCGCGCGCGCCGGCAGTGTGAAAATTCACGACCGCCTGGAACGAGGCCGTGAACGCTCACAACCCGAAGCTCGTTTCGGTCGTATTTCGGGCATGCCGGAGACCGCTGAAAACCTGGCCCGCGATTACCATATTTCTCGTGAAGACGCTGACCGCTTCGCCGTTCGCAGCCACTTGAATGCAGCAACGGCATGGCGCGAAGGACGGTTTGCCGACGAGGTCATTGCCCTTGATGTGCCACGCAAGCGAGGCGCAAGCGAACGCGTGAACATGGACGAAGGCATCCGCGCTGATGCCAGTCTGGAAACCATGGCAAGCCTGCGCACACTGTTGCCCGATGGGGTGTGCACCGCGGGCAACTCCAGCCAGCAAAATGATGCCGCTGCCGGTTGCCTGGTGGTGTCCCGCGAATACGCAGCACGGCATAAACTGCAACCGATCGCTCGGCTGGTGGACTGGTCCTCGGCCGGTTGTGACCCGGCACGCATGGGTATCGGCCCGGTGCCTGCCGTGGCCAAACTGCTTCAACGCACAGGTCTGAGACTGGCCGACATGGGCCTGATCGAGGTCAACGAAGCCTTTGCCGCACAGGCACTGGCGGTCTTGCGCGCCTGGGACATCCAGGATATCGAACGGGTCAATGTCAACGGCTCGGGTATTTCTTTAGGGCATCCGATTGGCGCGACCGGCCTGCGGATCATGACTACCCTGCTCCATGAAATGCGCCGACGCGATGTGCGTTATGGACTGGAAACTATGTGCATCGGCGGCGGCCAGGGTATGGCCGCGATTTTCGAGCGAGTCTGAGCGAGGCAGCGACATGAACTGGGTGAAGGTAAACAACCAGGTACTGCGCTATGAACTGAGTCCAAAGACAGGTCCGGCGCTGGTATTGATTCATGAAATGGGCGGCACCCTGGAAAGCTGGGACCAGGTTTGCACCCTCCTCCAGGGGAAGTTCCAGACACTGCGCTATGATGTGCGCGGCTCAGGACTTTCAGAAAAAATCGTCGGCGAAATCGATCTCGATGCACACATCCACGATCTCGCTGCATTGCTGGACAGGCTGCAGATCAAGGGGCCCTTGGCATTGGTTGGGGTCGCGGTGGGCGCTGCCATTGCCATTCGCTTCGCGGCCCTTTATCCGCAAAGGGTCAGCCACCTGATCGGACTGGCGCCTGCCTGTGGCGTGGCGCCCACGGCCCGCGAGGCCACTCTGGAACGCGCCAGCACGATCCGCCGCGAAGGATTGAGAACACTGATCCCGGCACTGCTGGACAGGACCTGGCCCGCGCCTTTGCGAACAGATACTGCTGCATTCGAACGTTTCAACCTTCGTTGGCTGAGCGCAGACCCACACAGCTTCGCCGCTATCTTTGCGATGCTTGCGCGCATCGAGCTAGAGAGCGACCTGCCGCGCCTGCCACTCCATACACTGCTGGTAGCAGGTGAATACGATGGCTTGCGCCCGCCCGCGGAAATCAATCGGCTCGCGGGTTTTGCCAACCACATCGAAGCGCTACAAGTTGCCTCGGGGCATTTCATGCCGGTGCAGAGCCCGCGCTGGGTCGGCGCCCTGCTTGAACATTACATTCTCGAGGGCCGTACTGGCGCCGAGATTTATCACGATTTCATGGCCAAACCTGAACATCGGGTTGCCGTCAGCGGGCACGCTGCCTAACTGAGCCTAATAAGAGAAAAGAGGAAAACACACCATGATGCAGTCACGCATGATCGGCGATATCAAAGTCACCCGAATCCTCGAATACGCAGGACCGACCCACGATCCCGCCTTTCTGTTCCCCTCGATCGACCGCAGCGTTCTCGAAGAGCACCAACAATTGATGGCCCCCAATCATTGGGTGCCACACATGAACAAACTGATCGTGACCATCCAGTTCTGGGTGGTCCACGCCGGTAGCAACATCATCGTGGTCGACACCGGTGTCGGAAACTTCAAGCCGCGTGCGGGCATCCCGCGGATGAACATGCTCAATACCTTGGTGCGCGAATGGATGACCGCCGCGGGTGCGGCTCCGGAAAAAGTAACCCATGTGGTATTGACGCACCTGCACGCCGATCACGTCGCTGGAACACCACATGGCAAGACGGACGCTGGGTGCCGACGTTCCCCAACGCCCGTTACTATATTCCCAAAGCAGACTTCGACTTCTGCAAGGAAGGCAAGAACAAGGAATCAGGCGTCATCGACGTGTTCGGCGATTCGTTCTTTGACAGCGTCATGCCAATCATCGACGAAGGGCTTGGCGTGATGATGGAGTCGCCACAGGAAATCGCCGATTGCCTGGTGGTCGAGCCTGCGCCGGGACACAGCCCCGGGCAAGTGGCATTCCGCGTACGCTCTCGCGGTGAGGAAGGTCTGTTCTGCGGCGACATCTTGCACAGCCCGATTCAGATCGTGCGTCCAGACGTGAATTCCGGTTATTGCATCTGGGAAGACACTGCCCGCACTACGCGGATGGAATTCCTCAATCGCGCCGCTGATCGAGAAGCGCTGATCATGCCGGTGCACTTTGGCGAGCCACATTGCGGCTATATCCGGCGCCAGGGCGATGGCTTTCTGTTTGAACCGGCGCAGTGGTAAACCGGCGGTCCAGACGCAGGCGTTCGTTTATGGACAGGCGATGGAGACTGCCATTACCTTGGGTCATCTCCGATCAAGAAGTTGAAGAATAATGGCGACCCATTTTGATATCACTGACTTCCGCCTGTTCATCAACATTGCGGAAACCAGCAGCTTGACTCGCGGCGCCGAACGTTCGTTTCTCTCGGTTCCCGCGACCAGCAATCGCATCAAGAACCTTGAAGACAACCTGGGCATGCGTCTGCTCGAACGCTCACCTCAGGGCGTAACGCTGACCAACGCGGGCAAGACCTATCTGCAACATGCGCGAGTGATCCTCGCGCAGTTGGCGTTGCTCACGGGTGACCTGCAGGAATATGCCATTGGCCTGAAGGGTCAGTTGCGGTTGCTGGCCAATACCACGGCCATCACCGAATACTTGCCGCCGGTCGTGGGCGAGTACCTGAAGACCCATCCAGACGTGCATATCGACATGCGCGAGCGCCTCAGCGACGACATTGTGCGCAGCATTCGCGATGGCGGCGCCGATCTTGGAATCGTGTCGGGCAGCGTGGTCACCGACGGACTGCAAAGCGTGCCGCTGGTGTCCAGTCGCCTGATGGTCATCGCTCCCCTCGGGCACCCCATACTGGCCAACAGCGAAGTGTTTTTCAAAGAAGCCCTGCAATACGCTTTTGTCTCGTTGCTCGAAGGCAGCGCGATCCACGTATTCCTCAGTCGGGCCGCCGCTGCGCTCCATACACCGTTGACGATTCGTGTGCAGGTAGCGAGCTCCGATGCGATTTTCCGCATGGTCGAAGCCGGTGCTGGCATTGCCATCGTGCCCCAGGCCGGATTCACCCGGCTCAAGGGCCAACAAAACATCGGGTCGTGCACCCTGCTCGATCCTTGGGCGGTCCGAACCTTCCAGCTTTGCGCGCAAGATTTTGACGGGCTTTCGTCGTTTGCCCGGGATTTCGCCAATAGCCTGGTCGAATGGTGCCACGCCTCGGACAGTGCTGCCCCAGCGGTGTGAACAGCACTTGATGCCGAGCTACAGAACACAAGATTGCCAGTGCTACGCGAGCCTGAGAGAAGGAGGCTCAAAGCCCATGAGCGGCTGACGGCCGCCTGCGATTTATAATAAAAAGGAAGGCCGCATGACCCATCACCGTTGGAAACATCGTCCCGAAGGCTCGAACTGGGGAGATTTTGGCCCCGACGATCAGAAGGGCCGACTCAACCTGCTCACCGCAGACAAGGTTCTGCAGGGCATCGCCGAGGTCCGCGAAGGCCTGGCTTTCTGCTTGAGCCTGCCGCTGGATTACCCGGGCGGCAACGCCATGAACGTCAATCGCCGGCCTCCGATTCTGCGCCCCTTGTTGCGTAAAGGCGGGGTCAACATGAATTATCAGTACGACCGCATCCAGGCTGGCCGCCCCGACGTACTGAGCGACGACCTGGCCATTCTGCATCTGCAATATTCCACCCAGTGGGACGCCCTCTCTCACGTTGGCGCCCTGTTCGATGCCAACGGCGACGGGGTGGCTGAGCCGCTTTATTACAATGGCTATGCAGCGGGCATTGATGTCGTCGGCCCCAGCGATATCGCCGATTGCGGCTTTGAGGGCGAAATCCCACCCCACAGCACTTCATGCGCCTACGCCCTGGGCATCGAACGCATGGCCGAAACCTGCGTGCAAGGCCGCGGAGTGATGATCGACCTGCACCATCACTACGGCGATGCCCGTACCCATATTGGCTATGACGAATTGATGTACGTGCTCGATGCCGATCAGGTGAAGGTCGAACCTGGCGATATTGTCTGCCTGCACACCGGTTACGCCGAAGCGCTGCTTGGGATGAACAAGCAACCGGCCCCCCAGGTCCTGGACTCGCTTGGAGCGGTGCTCGACGGTAATGACCAGCGTCTGCTGCAATGGATCACTGACAGCGGATTGGTCGCTATCGCTGCCGACAATTACTCGGTGGAAATCTTCCCGAATGGGCATGGTGATGGCTGTTGCTCAGTCATGCCATTGCATCACCACTGCCTGTTCAAGCTGGGTATTCACCTGGGTGAACTGTGGCACCTCACGCCTCTGGCCAAATGGTTACGCGCCCACCAGCGCAATCGTTTTCTGCTGACCGCCCCACCCTTGCGTCTGCCGGGAGCCGTGGGTGCGCCGTTGAATCCTGTCGCAACAGTCTAGGAACACATTATGTCCAGAGAACGAATACTGATTACTGGAGGCGCCTCAGGTATTGGCGCCGCGATTGCTGAGCGTTGCATTAAAGACGGCTTCGAACCGGTGATTATCGACCGTATCGGAGATGGCCTTATTGCCGACCTCAGTAATGTGAAAGCCACCGCGCAGGCGCTGGAACAAGCGCTTGCCGGCGGACCTATCACCCGACTGGTCAACAACGTCGGCATGGTCTGCCCCAACAGCGCGCAAGAGCAAAGCCTTGAGGAGCTGGAGCAGGTCTGGGCACTCAACCTGCGCTGCTCGCTGCAATGCATGCAAGCCCTGTTGCCCGGCATGAAAGAGGCTGGTTTCGGGCGCATCCTCAACATGTCTTCACGCGCGGCCTTGGGCAAAGAGCTACGCAGCGCCTATGCCGCTACCAAGGCAGGATTATTAGGTATGACCCGGGTCTGGTCGCTGGAGCTGGGCCGCTTTGGTATTACGGCCAACGCTATCGGCCCTGGCCCGATTCGTACTGAATTGTTTGAGCGTGCCAATCCACCAGACAGCCCTCGCACTCAGGCCATCATCGATTCGATTCCCGTCAAGCGCCTGGGCATGCCGGACGATATCGCCCAGGCTGCCGCGTTCTTTCTAGACGCCCGAAGTGGCTTTGTCACCGGTCAAGTGCTGTACGTCTGCGGTGGAATGACGGTCGGCTTGGCGGGTGTTTAACGCCTTCGTCGAACGGCTGTTAATCAGCGGTTAATCAAGCCTTCCGAAGACCGAAATTGTGACTGCCCGCGGCGTTGGGCAAGCTGATCAGACCAGGCAGTTGAAGCGTCCGGGCCACGCACCCGACGCTTCAACTGCCTGTACCCCGCCTTTATCCCTGCGCTGGACGATAACGGTGGACGATCTCACAACAAGGACCACATTCATGATCGACAAGCTTTCCACCAGCGTACAGGCGGCTCTCGCTGATATTCCCGATGGGGCCACCATCGCCGTGGGCGGTTTCGGCGGTGCGGGCATGCCCGATGACTTGATTGAGGCGCTGATTGACCAGGGCGCTCGCGACCTGACGCTCGTCAGCAATAACGCGGGACAGGGTGATTCCGGTCTTGCTGCACTGCTCAAGGCGGGTCGGGTCCGTCGGATTCTCTGCTCCTATCCGCGCATGACCGGCTCTCACGTTTTCGAAACCCTGTATCGCGCCGGCAAGATCGAGTTGGAGATAGTGCCTCAAGGCAATCTGGCGGAGCGCTTGCGCGCTGCTGGCGTCGGTGTTGGCGCGTTCTTTACACCCACGGGCTTCGGCACGTTGCTGGCTGAAGGCAAGGAGACCCGCAGCATCAAAGGCCGCGATTATGTGCTTGAGTATCCGATCCACGTCGATTACGCCTTGATCAAGGCCGAGGCCGGTGATCGTTGGGGCAACCTGGTGTATCGCAAGACCGCACGCAACTTCGGCCCGGTGATGGCCATGGCGGCAAAAAACACGATTGCCTCCATTGAGCGCTTCTACGAGCTGGGCGAACTGGATCCCGAGACCATCGTCACGCCGGGAATCTTCGTCAAGCACCTGGTGTTGCGCCGCGACCCGGCCGGCGAATCAGCGACACTTCTAAATCGAGCGGGATGATTGGTATGGACAAGAATGTACGCATCGCCATGGCGCAACGAGTCGCGCGAGACATTACCGAAGGCTCTTATGTCAACCTCGGAATTGGCTTGCCGACCCTGGTAGCCAACCACCTGCCGCTGGATAAAGACTTCTTCCTGCACAGTGAAAACGGCGTGCTGGGCCGCTGGCAGGCCGCCGCGCCTGGCGAAGAAGACTGGGACATGATCAACGCGGGTAAAGAACCCATCGAGCTCGCCCCGGGCGGCGCTTTTTTCCACCATGCCGACTCCTTCGGGATGATGCGTGGCGGGCATCTGGATGTCTGCGTACTGGGCGCTTTCCAAGTGTCGGCCAGCGGTGATCTGGCCAACTGGCACACCGGCGCCGCGGATGCGATTCCGGCAGTGGGTGGCGCAATGGACCTGGCCATCGGCGCCAAGCGGGTCTTCGTCATGATGGAACATCTGGCCAAAGATGGTCGCAGCAAATTACTGCCAGCGTGTACCTACCCATTGACCGGGCTGGGTTGCGTGAGTCGTGTCTACACCGAGCTGGCAACGATGGATATCACCGCCACTGGCGTAAAAGTGCTCGAGTTGATCGGTGACATCACGCCGCAGGCATTGCAGGAAGTGACACAAGTGCCGCTGGACTTCAGTGCGATGACCCTGCGCGATGACTCGTCGACCTTGCACACGTCTTCGACCCACAGCGCTCTGGCGCCCCTGTGCCAATGAACAGCGAGCGCCGTTGGGACCAACGCGATCTCACTGAACTGCTGACCCTGGAACCGGCGGGCCAGCAAAACTGGCGTAGCTATGCCTATGACATCAATGCCAACGGCCGGGTCTATGGCGGTCAGATGCTGGGACAAGCGTTATGGGCCGCGGCGCAGACGGCGAACGGACGCAGCCCGAGCATGCTGCAAATGACGTTTCTGCAGGGTGCGCGTCCCCAAGACACTATCGAATACAGCGTCGAGGCGCTGCAAGATGGGCGACGTCTGTCCACGCGCCACGTCTATGGTGTCCAGGGTACAGGCCTGGTGCTCAGCGCCAATGCCAGCTTTCAAGTGGCACAGTCCGAACCCGGCGATCCGCACCAACTGCAGCAACCAATGCCTGCGCCGGAAAGCCTGCCGACCCTGGCTGAACTGGCCGAGCGTTACCCGCTGGACAGCGAGGCCGTGCAACTGCGTTTCAGTGCCCGACCGGTACTCGATATCCGGCTGATTCATCAGGATCATTTCGAGCGCCCCGCTGCGCGCCGCGACATCGCTTACTGGGTGCGCCTGAACCAACCGCTTGCGGCCGAAGGCTGCCTGCACCATGCGGCACTGGCATATTTGTCTGACGGTTGGCTGAACGCCAGCCTGGCGCCCGGGCAAGGAATGCTTGATCTCTGGCAAAACCATTACGTCAGCAACCTCAACCACACGCTGTGGTTTCACAGCCTGGAGATCGACGTCAATGAGTGGTTGCTGTTCGTCAACGATGCGGTGCGCAGCCTCTCCGGGCGCGGGCTGACCATGACTCACATCTATCGGCGAGACGGTCGACTGGTCGCCAGCATGGCCCAGGACTTATTGATTTCATCACGCAATGCCTGAGCTTTAGTCAGGCTGGAAGGCTAGGTTTCGCAAAGGTAAATGGCCGCAACGCGGTTACTGCTGCAGTCTGGATCACGGCTTCGCAGGCCCAAGGTCCCTCCAATAAAAAGTCCAATAACATGAAGGACGGCGATATGTTCGAATGGTACAAAACCGGCTCCTCACAAGAACGTAAAACGTTCTGGGCATGTTTTTCCGGCTGGGCGCTGGATACTTACGACGCCCAGATGTTCAGCTTTCTGTTGCCGACCCTGATGGCGGTCTGGCAGATATCCAAGGGCGAGGCCGGCATCCTCGGCACCGCCGCGCTACTCTCCGCGGCACTGGGCGGTTGGGCCGCGGGTATCCTCAGCGACCGCTACGGTCGGGTGCGGATTCTGATCTTCACCATCTGCTGGTTCACGCTCTTTGGCGTACTGGCAGGTTTTACTCAATCCTTCGAACAAATGCTGGTCGTGCGTACCCTGCAAGGCCTGGGCTTCGGTGGTGAATGGGCCGTGGGTGCGGCGCTGATGGCCGAGGTCATTCGTCCCGAGCATCGCGGCAAGGCGTTAGGTTTCGTACAGAGCGGATTCTCGGTGGGCTGGGCCCTGTCGGCGGTGGTGATGACTGCGCTACTGGCTTACCTGCCACCGGAGATGGCGTGGCGTGTCGCATTTTGGGTGGGGATCATTCCGGCTACGTTCGTGCTGTTTATCCGCCGCAACGTCAAGGACGCCGAAATTTTCAAGGAAGCCAAGGCCGCCAGTAACGAGAAGGCCTCGATCCTCTCCGCTTTCCGCCCTTCCGTGATCCGCTTGACCCTGCTGGGCGCCCTGTTGGTGACGGGGCTGCAGGCCGCCGCCTATACCATCATGGCGTGGCTGCCAACGCTGATGGTGCAGGTCCGCGGGCTGAAGCCAGGTCCAGTCGTCATCACGATGCTGATCATGTGCGCTGGTGCGTTCGCCGGCTTCGTCCTCACTGCGTACCTCTCTGATCGCTACGGGCGTCGACCTGCGCTGCTGGTCTTCTGCCTGGGCGCATGGATCTTCACCGTGGTTTACATGCTCGTGCCGATGAGCCCCACCGTATTGATGCTGATGAGCTTCCCTGTCGGCGCCTTCGCCACGGGCATTTTCGCCGTCGTCGGGCCCTTCCTGAGCGAGCTGTTCCCTACCCACATACGCACCACCTGCATGGGCTTTTCCTACAACCTGGGTAAATCCCTGGGTGCGTTGTCCATCGCGGGCGTCGGGGTTTTGTCTGAGCGTTTTGGCTTGGCGCAAGCGATCGGTGGCTTTTGCCTGGTGGCCTACGCCTTGGCCATTATCGCCGTGTTGCTGCTGCCAGAAACCCGCGGTGTGCGCCTGGAAGATGTCGACGCCAACCTGGGTCACAACCCGGACGATCACAGCGCCAGGGTGGCCGACCGTCCATTGATCAACAGCAATATCCAATCGGAGTAGAACTCATGCTTTATCACGTAAAGATGGACGTAAACATTCCTCGCGATATCCCTGCTGACACTGTGGAGGCGATCAAAGTCGCCGAGAAGAAACGCGCCACCGAGCTTCAGGAGGCAGGCAAATGGCCGCACCTGTGGCGAATAGTCGGTCAGTATTCGAATATCAGCATTCTCGACGTGGCCAGCAACGACGAACTGCATGCGCTGCTGTCCAGCCTGCCACTGTTCCCGTACATGACCATCCAGGTCACGCCACTGGCCAAGCACCCGTCCTCAATCATTTAAAGACCACGGCGGCCTTCGTGCCGCCGTACCCCCCTGCCTTTTTTGAAGCCTTTGGCTGCCCAACCAGCAGCTGCGGCTGACTGTCGCCGAGATCGCCCCGATGCCACAGCTGTTGCACCTCGAATCGCTGGACCTGGCTGCATTGATCCAACCGGGCGACACGGTCATGTGGGGGCAGGCCAATGCCGAGCCCCTGCCTTTGACCCAGGCACTGATGGCCCAGCGGCAAAAGATCGGCCGGTTCCGGGTGATGCTGGGGATCGCCAACAGCCCGACCTGTACACCCGAGCACGCCGATCACGTGGATTTCATCGCGTATTGCGGCGCGGGGGCCAACCGCCAGTTGGCTAATGCCGGGTTGCTGCAGGTGATGCCCAGTCACTATTCCGAACTACCGGACCTGATCAGCAGCGGTGCTTTGCGCATCGATGTGTTGATGCTGCAACTGGCGCCCGCCAATGCCGAGGGTCGCTACAGCCTGAGCCTAGCCAGCGAGTATTTGCTGCCCGCACTCGACAGCGCACGCCTGGTGATCGCAGAAATCAATGCTCGGGCGCCATGGACTTACAGCGACCGAACCTTGGACGACAATGATCTGGACGCCATCCTGTTAACCGATCGGGCGCCCATGGAAAATTCGCCCGGCCCTGTCCGGGAAAACGATCAACGCATCGCCAGGCATATCGCCGGACTGATCGAAGATGGCGCCACTTTGCAGATGGGCATCGGTGCCATACCCGACGCCGTCTTGAGTGCATTAGGCGACCATCGCCATTTGGGCGTGCATTCAGGCAGCCTAGGAGACGGCGTAGCGCGCCTGATGCAAAGCGGTGCTATCACCAACCAGCGCAAGACAGTCGACCGAGGCATCAGCGTTGGCGGTATTCTCATGGGAAGCAGCCTGCTGCATGACTATGCCCACCACAACCCGGCGATCCAATTACGCTCGACCCGCTATACCCACGATGCGCACGTCCTTGAGCGCATCGACAAACTGGTCGCGATCAACTCGGCCGTCGAAGTCGACTTGAGCGGTCAGGTCAATTCGGAGATGGCCGCGGGCAGCTACGTCGGCGCCATCGGCGGAGCGGTCGACTTTATCCGTGGCGCACGGCGTTCAAAAGGCGGACTGCCGATTATCGCGCTACCTTCTACCGCGGGCGGTCATAGCAGAATCGTGGTGAGGTTAAACGGCCCCGTCACCATTGCACGCAGCGACGCGGTCATTGTCGTCACCGAGTACGGCGTAGCAGATCTGCGCGGCACGACGCTCACTCAACGCGTCGCAAAATTGCTGGACATCGCCCATCCCGAACACAGGGCTGCACTTCAGGCGCAACTCGATAATGGGTAAGCTTTTCGATGATGCTGACTCTATCGAGGTCGCGCACCAGCGCGCGCCGCTTAATTTATTTCTGAGACAGCACGCCAGGAAAACACTGCTATATCTTCTTAGCTAAATTCGCTGGTTATTCTGGTTCAAAAGAGGACTCAACAATGAAACATATACTGATATGTGGATTGCTTTTGTCATCAATATCTTTCGGCCTTCAGGCTGCGGAGAGCGACTTGTGTTCGACGAATATCCAATCGCTCAAAGACAAGATGAACAGTGTCGCAACGACCGACCCCCAAGTTAAAAATCTGGTGACCCAGAGCGTCAAGGATGCCGAAAAGGCTAAGGCTGACGGGGACACTGATCAGTGCATTGCTATCACCTCAAGGGTTATATCGAAGCTTAACCTCTACAATAAATAACCAGTAAATCTACCGAAGTACTTGTTGAGCAAATCGCGCGCCTGGGTGCTGCTGGCCTGATGTAAGAAATTGAACAGGGGCCTCCCTGATTTGCTCGCCAAGTTCAGAATGCGATACTCGTAAACCGTCATGTGTCCCAACGGAGTGTTGCTGTCCTGTGCCTCACAGCGTATCGAGAAAATCAATCAGCGCCCTTCTCTGCACCCCGTCCAGGCCCAGCGGTTTCATCAGTAATGCAACGTCATGCTCGACTCAAGATTTGCCTCGACCTGCTCCTCGCTCAGCCAATCCTGCTTGCAGCCATGCTCACGATAAAGCGCCAACTGATCCGCCACATGCTTGTCCGCCTCTCCATTGGCCGCGACAAAACCGCTCTGACCCGGAGGCGCCGCAGAGCACATGCTCACCCCGTCGCGACCCAGGCTGACCCTGAAGGTTTCGCTGCCACGGTTCATGAACGGTGCAAGGGTGGGTTGTCGGTCTTTCGAAGCCCAAGGCACACCAATCGAGTTGACTGCGGCGAATCGCATGCTGGTCACCGGTGTGCGCCAGGCCTGCAGGTCTATGCCCTGGGTGGCTTGCAAGGATTTGATCGTGGAGCGCAGGACTTCCAGGACCACCGCATCAGGCGACTCTCCATTAAAGAAGTCATACCGCTGGGGAACGCTGGCTTGCTTGCCCTGCAGCGCATTCCACAACAACTTCGAGGCTTTCCCTGGCTGTGGCGAGGCACCGCTGTACTGGTCCGGGTAACCGGCCTGGGCATAGGTTTGAAAGATCTCTGCCGGCAGATCATCTTGCAATACCCGACTGTACATGGCCGGCAACCACGCCCGCATGATCGGCACCGCCGGGCTGTCATAGACGCCCTTGCCCTGATCGTCACGGCCTTGAAGATTCCACTGTTGCAGGATATCGGCGGCTTGGCGCGCTGGATCGGAACCCGGCAGGCTGCGGGTGGCCGCGACGATCGCAGGCACAAAATAGCGCGCGTTGAGGTCAGCAAATGCGCCACGGCGATCCACATTCCAGATGTCGTCCAGGCTGAGTTTTGCCTTGGCCTGCAAAGGCTCGATCAACTCGTTGACCCGATCGACATGGGAGTAGTTGGCACCGTCGGCGCGTAGGCCCGGTGCGGGTTGGTTGTTCCAGCTGACCAGATACCCCTGGTCCGGATTGTAGCTGCGCGGGTTGGCGTCAAAGGGCAGGAAACCTTGCCACTCCATGCTGCCATCACCCGATGCCGGAAACTGTACCGGCTGGTTGTCCGGGCGTTGTGGTTGCTTGCCCACCGCCACGTGCCCGATATTGCCCTGGGCGTCCGCATAGAACCAGTTGATGGAGACGCTGACCCGCTCGGCCTGAAGCAGAAACTCATCCCAGCTGCGGGCCTTGGCCAGGTTGGCCCACCCCAGCAGGCTTTCGATTTCACGCCCTTCCCAGCTGCGCTTCTGGCTGTAAGCCGTTTGATTGGGTACGTCCCAGGTACTGACAAAACCATGGACGGTCGAGTACACCTCAAGCGTGTAGGGCGCTTCGCCCTTCACCGCTATGGTCTCGATTCGCTTGTGCATCGGCGTGTAATGGCCGTCGTGGCGATACTCAAAACGATTCTGCGGGTTGAGTTGCTCTTGATAGACGTCGTTGGTGTCCAGGGACCCGACAGTCGATCCCCAGGCGATATGCCCGTTACTGCCGAACAGAATGGCCGGCAGGGCCACCGGGGTACTGCCGGTAAAGTCATAACCGGCCCCGTGCAAACCAACGCTGTAGGTGATACTGGGGTTGAACCACCCCTGCTGTGGACCGTTGAACAGCACTGTACGACCGTCCTGGCTTTTCGCCGGGGCAACGACCCAGGCATTGCTGGCGGTAGGCATGGCGTCCGCCGCTGCTTCACCTAAACGGGCGACCTGCAGGCTACGCCAATCCTGTGCCGCCGCGACCGACAAGGGCCGCAGGTTTTGCGCCGCATTGTAGTTTCGCAGCGGTCCGGCGGCCTTTGCCGAGGTCGTTGGTGCTTTCGGGTCCTCAAGCCAACGCATCTGGTCATACAGTTGTTGCCCAATCAGATCACCACGCGATGCTTTGAGTCGCTCCAGCAATTGCAGGTTGGCGACTTCCTGGGTACCGGCAAAAAATCGGTTAAGGATCAGCCCAACCCAGATATTGGCGACATCTTCAGCACTCCAGGGTGCGGGCTCGAAACCTTCCTCGACAAACTCTATCGGCAGCAAGCGCGGCTTGTCGGCCAGGACCTCCTTGATGCGAGCATTGAAACCCGCCGCGTAGCCTTCAAAAATCTGTCGGTCATCGGCAGGCAAGGCCTGCAATTGCGCGCGAATACTGGCGGGATCGAAATTTGAGCGAGTGGCCTTGTCGGCCTCCAGATAGCCCTTGCCCAGCACTTGGGCAACCGTGCCATTGCTGGAGCGACGGGCCATTTCCATCTGATACAAACGGTCCTGGGCAACCGCATAGCCATAACCGTAATACAGCCCACGTAGATCCTGGGCGTAGATATGCGGGACGCCGTAATGGTCGCGGATCGACAAAACATTTACTTTTATTGGCTTTAAAATGAGTTTTCAATCGCGCGCTGCTCACGTCAAAGCCACGTCGCGTCTCTGGGCTCGAGTAAACTTCGCGATCCCGGACCTCACCGCAAGCGGCAGCCCGGGAAGCGATGCTTCAGCGTGGGGTTTGGGTCGGACTGCGCTCGTCGAGGATGTCGCCCATGCGCATCTCGATCAGGCTCTTGATCTTTTGATGAGGCAGAATGTAGAAGCGGTTTTGCTTCACTGCATCAAGCGTAATGCGCGCGATGTCGGCCGCGCTGAGCCTCCCGGCCTGCGTCGCCTTGCGCACCTGTGCTTCGTACTTCTCCTTGAGTGGATTGGTGTCAGCCAATTCGGCCGGACGGTTTCGCCCGGCATCGGCGATGCCCGTCGGTACAAAGGCCGGGCACAGCACCGACACGCCGATCGAGGCGTTTTCCTCCTGCAATTCCAGCTGCAGGCATTCAGACATCGTCACCACCGCATGCTTGGTCGCGCAATAGATCCCGTTGCCAGGCACCGACAGCAGGCCGGCGACCGACGCGGTATTGACGATGTGGCATTGATCCTTTTGCGCCAGCATCCGCGGCACAAAACTGCGGATACCATGCGCCACGCCCATCACGTTGATGCCGATCATCCACGCCCAGTCCTGCACAGTCGTGGTCCACAGCGGGCCGCCGACCAGAACGCCGGCATTGTTGAACAGCAGGTGCGCGGCGCCGAAGCGCGCGTAGGTCGCCACCGCCAGCTGCTCGACCTGTTCGGCCTGGGCGACATCACATTTCATCGTCAGCACGTGCGTGTCCGATGGCAGCAAGTCAGCCGTGCCCTGCAGGTTTTTCTCATCGATGTCGGTCAACGCAAGGCGCATGCCTTCGTTGGCACAGGCAATTGCCAGTTCACGACCGAAGCCGCTGGCGGCACCGGTAATCACGGCGACTTTGTTGTGCAGTGGGTTCATGTTGGTTTAAACGTCCAGTCCGATCAGATAAGGGCTCGTGGCCCTCATCAAAAATTCATCTATAACGTGCTGCACAAGTGCCCTGCATCCACCGCTATCTCGCTGCCGGTCACGGCGCGACTGGCGTCGCAAGCGAGTAACGGCAGGGCTCAGGCAAAGTCCTTGTGGCCGTCGAGGATCTTTTTCGCCAGGCTCATGCGATGCACCTCGCTCGGGCCGTCGTAGATACGGAATGGACGGATGTCGCGGAAGATCCGCTCGACAACGGTTTCCCCCGTCACACCGCGGCCACCCAGAATCTGCACGCAGCGATCGACCACATGCCACAGGGCTTCGGCGCTCAGCACCTTGGTCATACTCGACTCGACATTGCCCCGACCGCCTTCGTCCAGCACCCAGGCGCAATGCCAGATGGCCAGGCGCGTGCTGTGCAGCGCCATCTGGTTGTCCGCCAGCATGAAGCCGACGCCCTGGTGTTCACCCAGGGTTTTGCCGAACGAATCGCGGGTTCGCGCGTAGTCGCAGGCGATATCGTGGGCCCGGCGGGCAGCGCCCAGCCAACGCATGCAGTGGGTCAGCCGCGCGGGCGCCAGGCGCACTTGCGCGTAGCGGAAGCCCTTGCCGACTTCGCCCAGCACATCGGTGGCCGCAATCCGCACATTTTCAAAACGCAGGATTGAATGGCCGCCTGCAAAGCAGCTGTCCAGGGTCTTGAGTTGCCGTTCGTGGATGATCCCGGGTGTGTTCATATCAGCCAGGAACATGGTCGCGGAGTCGTTCTTCCATGCGCGACATGATGATCGCGAACCCGGCACCGTCGGCCCCGGTAATCAGCCACTTCCGACCATTGATGACGTAGTGGTCGCCGTCACGCACGGCGACGGTCTTCATCATCGACGGATCGGAGCCGGCGCCAGGCGCAGGCTCGGTCATGGCAAAGCAGGAACGAATCTGCCCACTGACCAAAGGCCGCAGCCACCGGTCTTTCTGGGCCGGCGTGGCCACCTCGTCCATCAGGTGAATGTTGCCTTCGTCCGGCGCATGGATATTCAGCGCAATGGGGCCTAATGGTGAATAGCCGGCCTCCTCGAAGACGATCGCTTTGGCGAAGTGGCTCAAGCCTGCACCGCCCATTTCGCGACTGGCATGCGGGCACAGCAGACCGGCCTGACGGGCTTTGGCCAGCAGCTCTTGACGCAAGTCTTCGCTGGGGCCGTGAGACGTGAGCCGAGGATCGTTTTCGGTGGGGATCACCTGCTCGGCGATAAACGCGCGAGTCTTGTCGCGCAGGTCCTGCAATTCTTGGGGGATCGTGAAGTTCATGAGGGTCCTTGGTGCTATACGACTAGGGTCGTTGCTCAGTAAGAGGCGCGAGTTGCGCGTGGATGCGCTCCATCACGGTTTGGCGCTGGCCTGCCTTGGGGAGGTCGTAAGGCGTCAGGTTCACGACACGGACGTAGCGGCGCAGGATGCGGCCGGCCTGCATGTCGATATCGATGATGTTCAGACAGGCGTTGTCCTGCTCCAGGCCCGCGGCGCAACCGCGCGCGCCACCCAGGGCCCAGCCCAGCAGCAGGCGATTGACGGCGTCATGACTGACCAGCAGCAGGCTCTGCCAGTCGGGCTCGGCCAGGACCTCCTCGAAGCGGGCCATGATGCGGCTGTCGAAATCGCTCCAGCGCTCGCCGCCGATAAATCTGCCGTCAGGCTCGGCGAAACTGTCAAAGGCGTAGCTGACCTGCCGTTGCACCTGTTCAGGCGCAATCTCGCGCAGGCGGCCGGCACGCACTTCCCGTAGCTGCGCGCATGCCTGGAGCTCAATCGGCTGATCACCCAGCAACACTTCAGCGGTCTGCCGGGCTCGCGGGTAATCGGAGCACAGCGCACGGTCGAAACTGACTGACGCCAGCACCTGCGCCAGCTGGCGTACCTGATCTTCTCCCAGGGCAGAGAGCGGCACGTTGCGCGGATCCAACGGCTGGCCGGCGGGCGAAAAATAATCCACATGACCATGGCGTACCAGGTAGCAACGACGACGATAGACCGGCTGGGTATTCATTGGCCGAGCGCCTTCGGATTGCTGATGGACAGCCGCGCCCGGGTGATCGCCGAGAGCGCCGGGAACAGGCGATCCTGATCAGGCCCCGGCTCATCGAAACGACCCTGGCGGATAGCCTGGCAAAGGGCCTGACGGGCATCCGTCAGTGACGCCTCGCTATCGTCCAGCAGTGCCGCAAGCAGCTGAGCCTCGACGGCATCCGCACACTCGCCGTGACGGCACTCGCGCCCGGCAATCGCCATGGCATTGGCGACCATCAGCGCCTTGTAGCGCAAGCTGTCCGGTAGCTGCGGCAGTAACTCGCTGAGCAGGGTCTGGCGGGCAATCGCCAGCAGCTCACTCGCATCGGGACGGATGTTCATCGGCGCAACCCTCCAGTCAAACGCAATATGTCCAACTCCAGTTCGGGGATCAGCCTTCCCGTCAGCGCCAGTTCCAGCGAGGGCTCCTCACCGGACAAGTGCCGCTGGGCTTGTTGCAGGGCGATGACCGCCCAACGCAACGTGGCCATGACCTGCCAGAACACCAACTCGTCGCGCTCGAGACTGAGCGGGGAAACCTCGCTGTAACCGCGCATGAAGTGTTCCAGCGTACCGATGCCGCCGGCCTCCAGATCAGGTCGGGCGAACCGCCAGCAACGGGCGGTGAACCAGCCGATGTCTTCACGCGGATCGCCCCAACCGGTGAACTCCCAGTCCAGGACCGCTTGCAGCGTGCTGGACTCGGCCAGGTAGTTGCCGGTGCGGAAATCACCATGGAGCAAACACGGGGCAGAAGTTTTCGGCGCGTTTGCTTCACACCAGCGCAGCCCCCACTCCAGCACGGGCTGAAACACCTCAAGGCGGTCGATTACCACGCGGTGAGAGTCAATCGAAGCCTGCACCGATACCTGTTGCGGGTCGCCAAGGAAATCCAGTCGGGCCTGGGCAGGCAAGATGCGATGGATGCGCGCCAGGTTGGCGCCCAGGTCAGCCGCCAACTGTGGATCGCCTTCAGCGCCCAACTGGCTGGTGAGCCGGTGACCGGCGGCGATGCCGGACACCCACGCCATGATGAAAAATGCCCGCCCATGCACCGAGGCGTCTTCGCACAGCCAGAGTGGCTGCGGCACCTTGACGCCAGCACGGTGGACCGAGCTCAGCACCGCGAATTCCTGCGCGCGACTGAGGCTCTCCTGTACCGCCGACTGTGCGTCGCTGCGCAGGACCCAGCGCTGGCGACCCGCATACGGGCCGCCCTCCACGCTCACGTCCAGCAACCAGTTCTCCTGGATAGCGCCGCCAGACAGGCGCTGCTGCTGTTCAAGGGTGACCCGTTGCGCGCCAGCCTGGACGCAAAGGAAGGTTTCAAGCCGGGTTTGTTTCAGCTGTTCTTCGGGCTGCGGCACTGTCACCGCTGCTTCGTTCGGACCTCTCATGAATCGCCGCACCTGACTTGTTGGATTTATGTAGGAATTAAAGATGGCAGCTTCGCTTGAGCAATTGCCGGGCCAGTTTTTTCATCCCGTGGCGATAGAGGGTTCAACCCTCGGTAACACGGGCGCTCCAGCCATCCAGCCCGCTGCTGGCAGGACGTTGCATGAGCCCTCGACGTTGCAATCTGGAAACAACTCCAGTCATATATGACACCTACTTGAAACAGCAGAAAGAGCTCACTGGCCATGCAGCCCCGCCACCCCCGGATCATCGTCCTGATCAGCCACCTGGAGCACCCACTGCAACTGAGCCATCTGGCTCGGGTGGTGAACAGCGTGCTGCCTGAGTACTCGGCCGAAACCAGCATCCGGGTGCTGGACACCACCGTCGAGGAGGCCCTGCCACTGGCTCGCGAGCTGGAGAAAAACAACGAGGTTGAAGTGTTCGTCTGCGCAGGCGCTACCGCTGCCTACTTGCGCAGACACCTGACTCGCCCCGTCCTGTCGATGCGGGTGGGGGGCGCCGATCTGCTGCGAGCCCTGGAACAAGCGCGACTGCGCTCCCCGCACATCGCAGTCCTCAGTTACGCGCGGATCAACGCCGACCTCGACTCGATGGCGGCGCTGTTCACGGTGCAGATCCACCAGGCGTGTTACATCACGCTCGAAGAAGCCCGGCAGGCGGTCGAGCGCGCTCGCACCCTTGGCTGCCAGACAGTGATTGGCTCATCGACCGTGGTCGAACTGGCGGAACGGGCCGGCCTGCACGGGGTGCTTTCCTTGAGCCAGGGCACCGTGCGCAAAGCGCTGGAAGAGGCGCTGGGAATCCTGCACAGCCAGCGCATCGAGATCGCTAAACGCCGGCACCTGGACGGGGTGCTGCAGCACATTCCGACAGGCGTTGCCGCCGTGGACAACCTGGGCATCGTGCAATCGCTGAACCCTGCGCTGGAAGCGCTATTGGGTATGCCGGCAAGCCGGATGCTGGGCCGCCCCCTGCAGGAACTCTGCCCGGAACTGGCGTTGGACGAGGTGCTGCGCGGCGGCGTCGGCGAAGAAAACACCGTGATCCGCCTGGGCCAGCACATGGTCGTCAGCAATCTCCTGCCGATCCTGGAAGACGGCCAACGCACCGGCCTGGTGCTGACTTGCCAGGACACCTCGGCGGTACAACGCGCCGACCAGCGTATTCGTTCAACCCATCGCCCTGGCGGATTCTCGGCCAAATACCGCCTTGAGCAAATCAGCGGCAATAGCCAGGCCACCCGACAGATGCTGAAGCTGGCCGAGCGCTACGCGGCGACCGCCTCTACCGTGCTGATCACTGGCGAAAGTGGCACCGGCAAGGAGTGCTGGCGCAAGGCATCCACAATATCAGCAGCCGCCAGCGTGGCCCGTTCGTCGCGATCAATTGCGCGGCTTTTCCCGAATCGCTGCTGGAAAGCGAACTGTTCGGCTACCAGGAAGGCGCCTTCAGCGGCTCGCGCAAAGGCGGTAAACCCGGCCTGCTCGAAGCCGCCCACCGCGGCACGCTGTTCCTCGATGAAATCGGCGACATGCCGGTCTCACTGCAGACCCGCCTGCTGCGCGTTCTGCAAGAGCGCGAAGTCCTGCGCCTTGGCGCGACAGAACCGATCAGCATCGACATCCGCATCATCGCTGCCACCCATCAGGACCTCTCTCAAGCCATCGACGCCGGGGAATTTCGCAGCGACCTCTACTATCGCCTGAACATCCTGCGCCTGCAGACGGTGCCGCTACGGGAGCGCAGTGAAGACATCGCCCTCATTGCTCGCGACATTGTGCATCGCCTGAACGGTGACAATCCTCCTTCGCCATTGCAAGCGCGACTGCTGGACGCACTGTTGCCCAACCTCATGACGTATCACTGGCCCGGCAACATCCGCGAACTGGAAAACATCATCGAACGCGCCACCCTCTCGGCCCAGGATCTGTTGCAAGGCACAGCGATCGATGACCTGGGCCTCGCCCTGGTGATCCCCGAGTTGCTGAACCGTCAGACCTTGCCCCAGGCTCCGGACCCGGCAGCAGCGGCAATCACCGATTTGAAAAGCGTCGCCAAGGAAAAAGAAAAGCAGTACGTACAGCAAATGCTCAAAGCCTGCGACGGCAACTTGGCGCAAACGGCGACTCGACTGGGCATCAGTCGATCTACGCTTTGGCGGCGACTGCAATAGCAACGGCGTCGCTGCTGCGCTGACGCAAGCCTGGCTCGACACAGGGCGCGCTCACCGGGCGGTTGCTATTTGCAGGCACAGCACAATAAAGTCGTCCGATAGCAGAGTGTGGGAAATACACAATGGCGCTGAACCAACCCTCGATCCAACCGAGCAAATTGCGCTCGGCGCCCTTACCCTCCCGCGCAATTGTGCGACCGCAGTTGCTGCAGCGCCTGCAGGCATCCGCCGAACGAGGTTGCCTGCTGACCCTGATCGCCACCCCCCTCGGTTATGGCAAGAGCACCCTGCTTGCCCAGTATGCCGCCAGCCTGGGCGAACCCTGGGCCTGGTACCGCTGTGATGCCAGCGACAACCAGCCGCTGAGTTTTCTCGCGCACCTGAGCAGGCTCCTGCGGCTGCCCTTGCCGGAGCGTTCGCTGAGCACCCATGATGAGCCGTCACTCTGGGCCGCGATCCTCACGGACCTGGAACAGCGTCATGAACGCTTCACGCTGTTCTTCGATGACTTGCATCTGTTAAGGGCCAAAGGGGCTTGCCGCTACCTGGACGAATTGCTGCGGCACGCCCCTCCCCACCTGCGGCTGATGGCGGCCTGCGAAGGTACGCCGGCCCTGCGTCTCACTCATCTGCGGCGGGACGATCGGCTGCAGATACTGGACGCGCAGAGCCTGGTACTCGACAGCATGGAGGTCCGGGAACTGGCCACCGCACGCGGTGTGGCGCTGAGCAGTGACAGCGGCTACCACCTGTTGGCTGCCAGCGAAGGCTGGATCAGCGGCATTCTGTTCGGCCTTGGCAACCATGATCAACATGCGCACCCGATCACCCACGAGTCTGCGGAAACAGGCGTGACGGCTCTCGCAAGTGTCGACTACACCGCCCGGTTTCTGCAGGAAGAAGTGCTGCGGCACCTGCCCAATGAGCTCCTGTCCTTTCTCGAGCGCACTTCGGTCGTCAACACCTTCGACGGCGAACTGGCCGTCAAACTGAGTGGGCAGAGCAACGCACCTCGGTTGATTCAACAATTGCAGCGCCAGGACGTGTTTATCCAGCAACGCTGTGGCGAACGCTTGCCCTACAGCTATCACCCAATGCTGCGGCGCACCCTGTATCAGCGCCTGCGCCGCCGAGATCAGCCACAACTTTTGCGCCTGCACCGGATGGCCGCGGACTGGCTGCAGGAACAATGCTGCTATGCCGAAACGGTTTATCAATTAGGGCGCGCCAGAGAGTTCAACCGCCTGCTCGCGGTGATCGAGCACCACAGTTTCGACCTGTTGCGCGAAGGCCGGGTCAAGTCCATCGTCGACTGCCTCGCCGATGTGCCGGGCGAGATCGGGATCGATCATTTCACCCTGGCAATCACCGAAGCCAGTACGCTCATCGTCACCAACGACATTGGCCGTGCGAGCGTCTGCATGGCGCAACTGCAGCGTTTGTTGCACCGCCAGGTGATCCCTGAAAAGCACCCGGAGCGTGTGCATCAGACCCTGGCTTTCCTGCGCAGTCGCCTGGCCTTTCTGGGGGGCAACTTCAGCCACGGCCTGGACATTGTCGACAAGGCGCTGGCGCAGTATCCGCAAACCAACGCGGCTACCGCGGTGCTGCTGTTCAATCGCGCCAGCGGCCTGTTTGCCCTGGGACAATTGCAGGCGGCCCGACAGGACGCGCAGCGCGCCTTGACGGAACTGCAAACGCTGGCGCTCAGCGGCTACACCAACAGCGTGCAGATGCTGCTCGGCCAGATCGAATTGGCCCAAGGTACGCCCGAACTGGCCCGCAAGCGCTTCCTCGCGCTCGACCAGCCGCTGCCCGCGAACATACCCCGCAGCTTTTATGACCTGTACCGGCATCTGGGGCTGGGGTTGGTCCTGCTGCAACAAAATCGCCTGGAACAGGCAACCCAATGCCTCAACCAGGCGGAGGTCATCGCCTTGCATTTTCCGCATAGCGCGGGCTTGCCATGGGTCCTGCACTACCAGGCGTGCACCTTGGCGGCGCAAGGCAACCTGCCCCAGGCCCGCGAGCGCTGGGATGAAGTCCGGCGACTCGCTCGCGAGTTCAAACTGTATGCCCTGTATCGCCAGGCCAACGCCTGTCGCGCCCGGCTTGCGGTGCGCGAGGACGATCAAGCCTTCATCGCCCAATGGCTCAAGGACTGGCATTGGTGCCAGCGGCGCTATGGCCATGAGCTGCAACCCGAAGAGTGGCTGGCGTATGCCTGGGTCCAGCGTTATCTGGGCCAGCACCAGGCCGCCCAGAGCATTGTCGGCAACCTGCAGGAGCAAGCGCGGGCGGAGGATAATCAGCAACTGCAGGTTGACCTGTATCTGCTCCAGGCCACCCTGCATGAAGATCACGACGAACGCAGCGCCACCCTCGCCGTGCTCGAACAGGCGATGCAATTGGCAGCCCGCCATGGCTTCGGTCAATTGCTGCAGCACGAAGGTCGCCCATTTGGCGAGCTGTTCAAGCAACTGCTCAACCCCGCTACCCGGCGCCAGCTTGAACTGCAACAACCCCTGCCGTCGCGCGAACAGTTGATCTTCCTGCCGCGCCCCCCGTCCATCCCCGGGGCCGCTGAAACGCCCGGGTTACTGGAGCCCTTGACCCGCCGCGAGCAGGACGTGCTGCGCCGAGTGGCCCGGGGCCAGGGCAACCCGCAGATCGCCGAAGGCCTGTATATCAGCCTCAGCACGGTCAAGACCCATATCAACAACCTGTTCCGCAAGCTGGATGCCAGCGACCGCGACAGTGCCTTGCAAGCGGCACGCACCTTGAAATTGATCGACTGAGGTTCGCGCCTCCACCCTCATCAAAGCGGCTCCACCCCTAAATCCACCTCAGGTAGGACGCGCGGAACATCGACGCCTGCTAAAAAGTCGAGCCATGCGCTGCCTGATGGATCCCTCGTCCATGGCACGTCTTCCTGCATTCGACGAGAGCCGCCATGACTGACCTGTTACTCAATGAACGCGACCTGAGCTTTCTGCTGTACGAACTGCTCGACACCGAGGCGCTGTTGCAGCGCCCTCGTTACGCCGATCATGATCGCAACGTGTTTGCCGCGACCCTGAACACCGCACGCCAAGTGGCAGCGCAGTATTTCGCCCCGCACAACCACAAGGGCGACAGCCAGGAACCGACCTTCGACGGCCAGCGAGTGCAGGTGATTGCCGAAACCAAGGTGGCCTGGAACGCGTTTGCCGAGGCGGGTTTCCTCGCCGCTCACCACGATTTCGCGGATGGCGGCCTGCAGTTGCCAGAAGTGCTGTTACGGGCATGCATGGCCTATTTCAATGCCGCCAACATCTCGACTGTCGCCTATTCGTTCCTGACAATTGGCGCGGCCAACCTGGTGAGCAATTTCGCCAGTCATGAGCTGCGTGAGCGCTTCTTGCCACCCATGCTCGATGGCCGCTTCAGCGGCACCATGGCACTCACCGAGCCTGGCCAGGGCTCGGCACTGGGTGACCTGAGCACCGTGGCGCGACCCGCAGCCGATGGCAGTTACCGGGTATTCGGCCAGAAGATGTTCATCTCCGGGGGGGACCACGAACTGACTGAAAATATCGTGCACCTGGTGCTGGCCCGTATTGAAGGGGCACCGCCTGGGGTCAAGGGTATTTCGCTGTTCCTGGTGCCCAAGTTCCTGGTCAATGAAGATCAGAGCATCGGCCCGCGCAACGACGTGGCGCTGGCGGGCCTGCTGCACAAAATGGGCTACCGCAACACCACCTCCACGGTGCTCAATTTCGGCGAGCAAGGGGGTGCCGTCGGCTATCTGCTGGGCGAGGCTCACAAAGGCCTGGGCTATATGTTCCAGATGATGAACGAGGCGCGCATCGGTGTCGGCCTGGGCGCGGCCAGCCTGGCCGTTCAAAGCTATCTGCATGCACTGGATTACGCCCGCGAACGCCCGCAAGGTCGCTTGCCGGACAGCAAAAATCCGCTGGCACCGCAGGTGCGGATCATCGAGCACGCCGATGTACGCCGCATGCTGCTGCAACAAAAGGTCTATGCCGAGGGCAGCCTGGCCCTGTGCCTGTATGCCAGCTCGCTGGTTGAAGATGCCCACAGCGCCGCGACCCCGCAAGCACGCCACGACGCCGCTGAATTGCTCGATCTACTCACCCCCATGGTCAAGTCCTGGCCGTCGCGCTACGGCGTGATTGCCAGCGACATTGGCATTCAAGTCCTGGGGGGCGCGGGTTACACCCGTGAATACCCACTGGAGCAGTACTACCGCGACAATCGGCTCAACCCCATTCATGAAGGCACCGAAGGCATCCAGGGCCTGGACCTGCTGGGACGCAAACTGGGTCCAAAGGGGGGCGAGGGCTATCAACTGTTTCTCGCCGTCGTGCGCAACAGCCTGGTCGAGGCCCGCGACGATGCCGTCTGCGCACCACTGGCCGGGGCGCTGCAAGAGGCCCTGGGCATCCTTGAACGGGTCACTACTGACCTGCAGGCCCAGGTCGCTGCCGATGCCACCGCCGGCCTTGCCAATGCCACCGCCTACCTTTACCTGTTCGGACGGGTGCTGGTGGGCTGGCTATGGCTACGCCAGGCGCTGCTCGCCAGTCGCGCACTGAACCAGCCGGGGCTGAGCGCCGACAACAGCGAAGCCCACTTCTATCAGGGCAAATTACAGGCTGCCCGCTACTTCATGGACTGGGAGCTGGCGCCGCTCGAGGCCTGTGCGCGGCTGTTGAGCGCGGGTAATCGCCTCTGCCTCGACATGCAGGACCGCTGGTTCTGAAGCCATTCCCACACGCATTTCAACGATTGCAAGGAGACGCTCCATGAGTGCCCTGATCCACTATCAAGTCGACCATCAAGTGGCCCTGATCGGCCTGTCTCACGCGCCGGTCAATGCACTCGGCCAGGCCATGCGTGCCGAGCTGCTGCAAGCCTTCGAGCAGGCGGCCGCCGACCCGGCCGTGCACGCCATCATCGTGCACGGTCACGGCTTGCCCTTCAGTGCCGGTGCCGACATCAACGAGTTCGGCCATTCGGCGGCGTTCGCCAGCCCGCACCTGCCTGCCATACTCCAGCGCCTGGAGCAACTGGACAAGCCGCTGATTGCCGCGATCTCCGGCCTGGCCCTGGGCGGCGGCCTGGAACTGGCCCTTGCCTGCGGCTACCGCATCGGCGAACCCAATGCCCGTTTTGGCCTACCGGAAGTCAAACTGGGGCTGATCCCTGGCGCCGGCGGCACCCAGCGCTTGCCCCGCCTGATTGGCGCGGCACAGGCACAGGAGATGATCGCCAGCGGCCAACCGATCGATGCCCGGCAAGCATTGGCGCAAGGCTTGCTCGAACGCCTGGCCGGCAGCGCCGAGAGCCTGCTGGACGAGGCTCGCGCATGGGCCAGGGAACTGCTCGCCAGCCACGCCCCGGCCCGCCCTTGCCCTGCCTATCCGAATCCGGCCAGCGGCCTGCCGGATAATTTTTTCATTCAATACCGCAGCGCCAACGAGCGCCGCTGGAAAGGCCAGCTCGCCCCACAGCAGGTGCTGGCCGCACTCGAAGCCGCCTGCACCCTGCCGCTGGCCGAGGGCCTGGCGCAAGTGGCCGAACTGTTTCGGCAAGTCGAATCGTCCAGCCAGTCGGCATCCCTGCGGCATGTGTTTTTCGCCGAGCGTGAAGTGGGCAAGCTGCCGGGCGTGGATGCCCGGACGCCGATCCGCCCCATCGACAAAGTCGCCGTCATTGGCGCTGGCACCATGGGCGGCGGTATTGCCATGTGCTTTGCCAACGCGGGTATTGCGGTCACCTTGCTTGAGCTCAAGCCTGAAGCGCTGGACCGTGGCTTGCTACAGATCCGCAACAACTACCAGATCAGTATCAAGCGCGGCAAGTTGACCGCCGAGCAACTGGAACAGCGCATGGAGCTGCTTCACGGCACCTTCGACTATGCCGACATCGCCGATGCCGACCTGGTCATCGAGGCCGTATTCGAAAGCCTGGCCGTCAAGCAGCAGGTGTTCCGTACCCTGGATGAGGTGTGCAAGCCTGGAGCCATCCTCGCCAGCAACACCTCGACCCTGGATGTCGATGCCATTGCTGCTGTCACCCGCCGCCCGCAGGATGTCGTCGGCCTGCACTTCTTCAGTCCGGCCAACGTGATGCGCCTGCTGGAAGTGGTGCGCGGCCAGGCCACGGCAGCCGATGCACTGGCCACCACGCTGAAGATCGCCAGGCGCATCGGCAAGATCCCGGTGGTGTCCGGTGTGTGCTTTGGTTTCATTGGCAACCGCATGCTCGAACCCTACTCCCGCGAAGCTCATCGCCTGTTGCTCGAAGGCGCCAGCCCGGCACAGGTGGACAAGGTACTGACCGACCTCGGACTGGCCATGGGCCTGTTCAGCATGTCCGATCTGGCCGGCATCGACGTTGGCTTCCTGGTGCGCGAATCACGCCGTGATGTGATCGAGCAAGACCCCGGCTATTGCAAGGTCGCCGACGCACTCTATGCCCTCGGTCGTTACGGACAGAAAACGGCGCGGGGCTTCTACATTTACCAGGGCCGCGAGCGCCTTGAAGACCCCGAGACAGTCACGATTGCCGAGGACATCGCAGGCGACCTGGGGATTGAACGACGCGCGATCAGCGACCAGGAAATTCATGATCGGTGCCTGTTCATGCTGATCAACGAAGGCATCCAGCTATTGGACGAAGGCATCGCTCAACGCAGCAGCGATATCGATCTGGTCTGGATCAACGGCTATGGCTTCCCGGCCTGGCGCGGCGGCCCGCTGCACTATGCCGAGACACTCGGCCTGGATGTGCTGCTGAGCCGCATCCAGCACTACCGCCAGAGCCTGGGGGCTTACGGCCGGATGTGGCTGCAGCCTGCCCCGCTGCTCGAGCGCCTGGTCGCCGCCGGCAAGACCCGGATCGAGAAAATCTGATCATCGAACGGCGCTGATCTTTTTTGTGCGGCCATCAACCGATGGCGCCCTCACCCTGCACAGGACATTTGAAAATGCGTGAAGCCGTCATCCTTTCCACCGCCCGCACGCCGATCGCCAAAGCCTTTCGAGGCGCGTTCAACAACCTGAAATCGCCGAGCATGGCCAGCTACGCCATTCGCGCAGCCGTCGAGCGCGCCGGTATCGAAGCCGACGAAATCGAGGACCTGGTGATGGGCACCGCCATGCCGGCCGGGACCGCCGGCTGGAACCTGGGCCGCATGGCCGCATTGGCGGCCGGCCTGCCCACCAGCGTGAGCGGCCAGACCCTGGACCGGCAGTGCGCCTCGGGCCTGATGGCTATCGCCACCGCCGCCAAGCAAATCATGGTCGACGGCATGCAGGTCACCCTGGGCGCCGGCCAGGAACACATCAGCCTGGTGCAGAATCACCATATGGAATGGGCCATGGCCGAGCAGGATGCGCAGGTCGTCCGCAACGCCGTGCATGCCTATATGCCGATGCTGCAGACCGCCGAATGGGTCGCCCAGCACTACGGCATCAGCCGCGAAGCCCAGGATGCCTATGCCCTGCAGTCACAACTGCGCACCGCCGCGGCCCAACAGGCCGGGTTGTTCAGCCACGAGATGGTGTCGGTCACCACCACCAAGCAAGTGGTCGACAAGGCTACCGGCGCCGTCAGTCACGAGCAGGTCACCTTGCACCAAGACGAAGGCAATCGCCCGCAGACCGTGCTGGGCGACCTGAGCAAACTCAAGCCGGTGATCGACGGCGGCTGCATCACTGCCGGCAACGCCAGCCAACTGTCGGACGGCGCCAGCGCCTGCGTGCTGATGGATGCGCGCCTCGCCGAGCAGCGCAACCTCAAGCCGCTGGGCCTGTATCGCGGGATTGCCGTGGCCGGCCTGGCCCCGGAAGAAATGGGCATCGGCCCGGTGCTGGCGGTGCCCAAGCTGCTCAAGCAACAGGGCCTGCGCGTTGACGATATCGGCCTGTGGGAACTTAACGAGGCCTTCGCCTGCCAGGTCCTGTACTGCCGTGACACCCTGGGCATCGATCCGGACAAACTGAACGTCAACGGCGGTGCGATCGCCATCGGCCACCCTTACGGCATGAGCGGCGCACGGATGGTCGGCCATGCCCTGCTGGAAGGTAAACGGCGCGGTGTGAAATATGTGGTGGTGACCATGTGCGTCGGTGGCGGCATGGGTGCGGCCGGCCTGTTCGAGGTGCTGTGATGGACATTTTCAACAGCTTTTCCCTGGCTGGCAAAACCGTACTGGTCACCGGCGCCTCCAGTGGCATCGGCGCGCACCTGGCTCGAGTGGCGGCGCAGGCTGGCGCCCGAGTGGTGCTGGCGGCCCGGCGCCTGGAACGTCTGGGCAACGTGGCTGAAGACATTCAGCGCGAAGGCGGCCAGGCCCTGGCCGTGACACTCGATGTCACCGATCGGGCCAGCGTCGAGGCCGCCTTCGATGCTGCCGAGGCGGCATTCGGCGTGGTCGACGTGCTGCTCAACAACGCCGGCATCGGTAACGCGCAACAGGTGCGAGCGTCAGCGAGGAAGACTGGCGGCAGATGCTCTCGACCAACCTCGACGGGGTCTGGCGTGTCGCCCAGGTCGCTGCGCAACGCCTGGCCAAGGCCGGGAAGCCCGGCAGCATCGTCAACATTGCCTCGATCCTGGGCTTGCGGGTCGGCACCGGCCATAGCCACTACTGCACTGCCAAGGCCGGCGTGGTCCAGCTGAGCAAGTCACTGGCCCTGGAACTGGCGCGCTATCAGATTCGCGTCAACGCCATCGCACCGGGCTACTTCAAGACCGAAATGAACGACGACTACTTTGACAGCGACAAGGGCCAGGCTTACATCCGCGACAGCGTACCCCTGCGCCGCCTGGGTGAGCTGCGGGAACTGGAAGGGCCATTTCTGCTGCTGGCCAGCGACGCCGGCGCTTTCATGACGGGTGCAGTGTTGACCGTGGATGGCGGGCATCTGGTCAACCCGCTGTAATCGGTTGACCGGGTATTGCGCTACAGACGCCCCGCTACGGGGCGTCGTTGTCAGGGGTCAGTCGTCTCTACGATCCCGATCCCGATCCCGATCCCGATCATGCCGCTGATAATCATCACGACGATCGTATCGACCATTCCCGCGATCATCATGACCACGTTCGTAGCCACGATCGTGGTGGCCCCGATCATGCCTGTCTCCACCGTCACGGTGATGCCCGCAGCCGACCAGCAGGATAGAGCCTGATACAGCTAGGAAAATCATTACTGCGCGCTTCATTGAAAAGTCCTGATGGAAAAAGTCAGTGCTATGACCATGAGGTCACTCAATGATTCATTGGCGCAATACACCAAACCCAATCCAGACCTGAACTAACAACGCTAATCGCGTATACGGCCTTTGCGCCAACATAAGCAGAGCACTACTAGAAACCCGCCTGCCGACATCAGTGCAGCCCCGAGAAATATCGCAGCAAAGCCAAAACCTGAGGCAAGCAGGCCCATCACCGGACCGGCCATTCCCACTGCAATATCGAAAAATAATGAAAGGGCACTGAGCGCCGAGTTCCGGTTCGCGGCCGGAGTGCTGGCCAATGTCTCCACCCCAAGCCCCGGATAGACCCATGACACCCCTATCCCGGTCAATGCCCCGCCGGCAATGGCCAGTGCAGGAGACGGCGCAAGCCATATCAGCAGCATGCCCAAGGTCTGTACAAGCAGGCAGCCACCCACCACCTGGTACCCTCTGAATCGCTGCAGTATTCCCGGCGATGACAATCGGGCAACGATAAAACCTGCGCCGAATGCACTCAAGCAATAAGCGGCGTTGTCCCAGCCGAGACTATCAAAATAGAGTGCGACGAACGCCGTCAGCCCGCCAAACCCCACCGAGCTGCAAACCAGCACCAGGCCATTGGGCATGACCGCGAACAGGACTCGATAAAATGCCAGGCGGGTGCCGGCAACCAATGGGGCTGGGCGCTTGCCCAGAGCCAAGAGCAGGAACACCAAGCCAAGCAATACGGTGCACAGCCCCACACTGGCGATACCCAATGAATCAAGCAGCAGCACACCCAGCGGCGCGCCGACCGCCGTGCCGCCGTAAGCCGCTATTCCGTTCCAGGACATGACCTGCGCTGCCCGAGGTGCACCACATAACCCGATGGCCCAGGTGCAGCAGGGGGTGGAGATCATGGCCGTGGACGCCCCCAGCACCAGCCTTCCCAACAGTAACAGCGTCAAGGTCAACCAGGGTTGGGTGGGCAGGATGATGGCGAGCGCCGTCAGGGTGCCGCTCAACATCAAGCCACTGAGCCCACACACCACCGCGTATTTGGCACCCAGGCGATCGGCCACGCCACCGGCCAAAGGGCGGGCCAGGAGTGTCGCCAGGTACTGCGAGCTGATCACCACACCGGCGAAAATCGAGGTCAAGCCCAGGTCATTGAGGACGTAACCCGGCAACACCGCAAGCGGCAAGCCACTGCAGACGTACGAGATAAAGTTGAAGCCAATGATCGACAGGATCAACCCATGGCTGCGGGTTGCCTTGTCGTTGTCACGGCTCAAGACACCGATATCGCGCATCATCGATCACTTGATTGCATAGCAGCCCACAGCGACCACGTACCCGTTCACCCGCTGCAGGAAAGTCCTCTTGTATTCGTTCTGCCCGGTCATGGGATTGCGCCATTGATAGGTAATTTCCCCTGCTTCATGGGCGCTCATCTGCTTGAGTATGTCCTCGCCGATGGGCTTGCCGTCGGTTGAGCGCAATGACTTGAAGTCGGTGCCGATCAGCCGCGGCGAAAAGCCGTGAGCGACGAACCGCCGGGTTTTCAGGTCCACCACAAAGGCGTAGAGATCATCCTGGGTGAGCTGTTTATCGTGCTGATTAATGCGCCCGAGGGTGGTTTTCGCGTCACTGGCAACTTGCCCCGAGATCTCGCGCAGCAGCTGTTGTGCCTGTTCGGGACTGGACCGCGGCATGTAGTAACCCACGGAGATCACCCGATCTTTCACACGTTGATAGAACACGCGTTTACGTTCGACCTTGCCGTGTTGCCAGTTCCACCAGCGGTATTCGGCGCTACGCACAACGCCGTCGTCCGGCTGTGCAATGGCTTGCTCGAATGCCGCCTTGAGGTCGTCGTCCAGGACGCTGATCACCGGTTTTCCGACCAGCGAAACCGAAGGCCCACCGCTGGCAAGCATCACACCGGAGGTATCGACCACGTAGATGTACAGCTCATCATCGACATAGGCTCCCTGTCGACTGAACTCGGCCAGGGCGGTGTCGCCCTTGGCTTTATATTCGGCAACAGCTTTTACCAGCAAGGCGTTGGCACGTTGGGTGTCGGTATCATAGGCATCCACTGACGCTTGTTGAGCCATGCCGACAAGGGAGACAAGGCTCAGGCCAAGAACAGTCAAAGCTCGATAAAGGCTCATGGGCGTTGTTCCTGTGGTGATTCTTTTGATGGCCGAAGGTCCACCGTCAGATTGTCAATGAGCCGCGTTTTGCCGATGCGCGCCGCCACCAGGATCACCAGGTGCGTATCGCTGCTGGTCAGAGGCTTTAAATCCCGGGCATTCCTGACTTCAAAGTATTCCAGCTGAAAACCGGCGTCGCTTATGCGCTGATGACACTCAATCAACTGGTGCTCAGTCACCTGCTGCTCCCTCTCGATACTCGCCGCCATTTGCTTCAGGCAAGCGTAAAGGACGGGGGCGACCGAACGTTCATGCTCACTCAGATAACCGTTGCGGGACGATAATGCCAAGCCATCCGCGGCCCGGATCGTCGGTGCACCGACCACGTCAGTCACCATATTGAGATCCCTGACCATCGAGCGGACGACCGCCAGCTGCTGATAGTCCTTCTCCCCGAAAACCGCCACGTCTGGCTGGACGATGTTCAGCAGCTTGACGACGACAGTGGCCATGCCATCAAAGTGACCAGGACGTGCCGCACCGCACAGACCTTCAGACACGTTCGGCACACTGACGATGGCCTGGTTGCGCATTCCATCCGGATAGATCTGCTCGACAGCGGGGGCAAACAGCACATCACAGCCGGCGTTGACCAACTTCTCCCGGTCGGCGTCGGGCGTGCGAGGATAGTTGGCCAGATCCTCATTCGCCCCGAACTGCAGTGGATTGACGAAGATGCTGGCCACCAAAAAGTCAGCGCGCTGCCTTGCGTAACGGATCAGCGCGATATGACCGTCATGCAAGTTGCCCATCGTCGGCACCAGGGCGATTTTCCTGTTTTCAGCGCGAGCATGGGCCACGAGTGCACGCAGCGCGCTAACCGTATCGACTGTCAGCACCGCTTCACGCCTCTTGGGCCAATTGAGCTTCGATGGCCTCGAGCAAACGAGGATCATCCGCCGCCACATCCGGAGCGAAGCGAGCAACGACTGTGCCCTGGCGATCGATCAGAAACTTTTCGAAGTTCCAGAGCACGTCCGTTGTGTTGTCGGACGTGATGCCATACCCCTTCAGGCGCTCCCGAAAAGGACCTTCACCCGTGGACTCGCGCTGTGCGGCAGTCAGCTCGGTGTACAGAGGATGCTGGTCCGCGCCGACCACCGAGATTTTCGAGAACAACGGGAAGTGAATGTCATAGTTCACTGAACAGAACTCGACGATTTCCCCGTCGCTACCCGGCTCTTGCTCCTTGAAGTTGTTGGCGGGAAAACCCAGTATTTCCAGGCCCTGGGCTTTTTTGTCCTGATACAGTTTTTCCAGGCCCTCGTATTGCGGGGTCAGGCCACACTTTGAAGCGACGTTGACCACCAGCAGGACTTTGCCTCGATAGGCGCCAAGGCTGCTGACGCTGCCATCGATCTGCTTCAGCGAAATGTCGTAAAGGGAATTACTCATCTGTTTGCCTCATGCAAGGGTGCTTCAAAGGGTACGGCCGATGATTTCTTTCATGATTTCCGAGGTGCCGCCATAGATGCGCGCCACTCGGGCGTCTACCCAGGCGCGGCTGATTTTGTATTCGCTCATGAAGCCGTAGCCGCCATGCAGTTGCAGGAACTCGTCGAGCAACTTGCCCTGCATTTCCGAGCCCAGCAGTTTGGCCATTGCCGCGATTTCTGGCGTTAATTCACCTCGCATCACCTTGGCCAGGCAGTCGTCGACGAACACCCGCAACATGGTAGCCTGGGCCTTGGCTTCAGCCAGTTTGAAGCGGGTGTTCTGGAAGTCGAGCACCGGCTTGCCAAAGACCTTGCGCTCGCGGGTGTAGCCAATGGTTTCTTCCAGCAGCGTATCGATCGATTGAGCGGCGCGGATCGCGATGATCAAGCGTTCCCAGGCCAGTTGGTGAGTCAGGTATTTGAACCCCATGCCCTCCTCGCCCAATCGATTGCCGACGGGCACCCGGACTTCATCAAAAAACAGTTCGGCGGTGTCTTGCCCTTTCAGGCCGATCTTTTCCAGCAGACGTCCCTTGGCGAAGCCGGCCCGGCCTTCTTCGACGCAGATCAGCGTCAGTTCCTTGGCCGCAGGGTCCATCTTGGTGGCGGTGACCACCAGGCCGGCATTACCGCCGTTGGTGATGAAGGTCTTCTGGCCGTTGACGATGTAGTCGTCACCGTCACGCCGCGCCGAAGTACGCATGGCTCGCAGGTCGCTGCCGATGCCCGGCTCGCTCATGGCGATCACGCCAATCAATTCGCCGCTGACCATACGCGGCAGCCATTGCTGCTTCTGCACTTCGCTGCCATAGGCAACGATGTAAGGGGTGACGATTTCCGAGTGAGTGGTGAAACCCACGGCGGTGGCGTTGGCTCGTGCCAGTTCTTCGATCATGACCGCCGAGTGACCGAAGTCGCCTCCCGGGCCACCGTATTCTTCGGGCACCGTGGAGCATAACAGTCCGTTCTCTCCGGCCTTGAGCCAGACTTCCTTGGGAACAATGCCGTTCTTTTCCCACTCATGCAGGTAGGGCACGATTTCGCGGTCGACGAAACGGCGGGCCTGATCACGGAACATGTTGTGGTCTTCTCGAAATACGCCACGCATGGTGCTTACTCCAGATCGATTCTTGTTGTGGGCAATGGGTGATCAGCGGTCCTGGTAATCGGGATCGCGCTTGTCGACGAAAGCCGCCACCGCCTCCTGATGGTCTTCGGTGTGATGCGCCAGCGCCTGATACGCCGCAGACAACTCCAGCAGCGAGTCGAGTCGCATATGTTGGCCTTCGCGCAGCAGGCGCTTGCACAGGCGCAACGCGTGGCCCGGATTGCTGGCGATCCGCCGTGCCAATGCCTGCGCTTCCGCCTGGAGCGTTTCGTGGGTGCAGACTTGCTCCACCAGGCCCCATTCCAGCGCTTTTGCGGCATCGATAGCGTCACCGGTAAACGCCATCAGACTGGCTTTCGGGACGCCGATGATGCGTGGCAGCAGCCAGGCGCCACCGTCTCCCGGAACAATGCCCAGGCGCACGAAACTCTCGGCGAAGATTGCCTTGGGCGCCGCCAGCCGGATGTCGCACATGCACGCCAGATCGAGACCCGCCCCCATCGCCGGGCCGTTTACCGCGGCGATCACCGGAATATCCAGCTCGTAGATCGCCAAGGGAATGCGCTGAATGCCATCGCGGTAAGTGTTGCGCAGTTCATAGGGCGAGCCGGCGAAGATGCCGCCGCGTTCGCGCATGTCCTTGACGTTGCCGCCGGCACAGAAGGCGCTGCCGTTACCTGTGAGCACCATGACCCGCACCGAATGGTCGCGGCGCAGTTCGGCGCAGAGGTCGACAAACTCCTGAATCTGCTCGTGCGTAGTCAAGGCATTGCGGGTATCGGGATGGTTCATGCGCACAGTGACGATTGCGCCCTCGCGCTCAATCTGAAGAAAGGGGCTCATGCCGGATTACTCGCAAGTCGGGTTAATGATTGTTGGCCATGACCGGTCAGCAACGGCCAGAACCCCTCGCCGCCCCCTTGGCAAACCCGCACGCCCAGACGTTGACTCCAAAGGCTGGCCGAACCGAACTCGCTGCGCCACGCCCACAACCGACGGGTGAGCAGATGCAGTGGGTATTCCTCGGTAAAACCAATGGCGCCATGGACCGAATGGGCAATGCCGGCGCCAACGCTGGCAGCCTCTGCCGTACTGATTTTTGACGCGGCGATGGTCAGCGCGGCGAGTCCGCAACGGGACTCCGTAAAGGCGGCCTCGGCGGCAATGCCGGCGGCGGCGGCCTGTTCGGCAAATACCGCCAGTTGCTGTTGAATGGCCTGGAACGAACCGATGGCCTTGCCGAACTGCTTGCGCTCACCGGCGTAGTTGGCGGTCATGTCCAATAGCGCGTGCAATGCCCCGGCAATCTGCGCCGCGCGCAGCATCGCGCCGCCCAGCTCCAGGACATTGGCGTCGAGCCCCCTGGGCAGCGGCCCGTGCGCCAGTACCTGGGCGCTGGTGAACCCCAGGTCATCCCGTGGTTCACCTGCCACATTAAGGCTCAGGGTGAGTTCGCTGGCGGCGCTGCGTGGTAGCAACACCACATGCGGGACACCGGTTGCGCTATTGGCAATCGCCACCACCGCTTCGATATTTCGCCCCCAGGGAACCGAATAGGCAGTGCCATGAACGCGCTCGCCATCGATGATCAGATCGGCGCTGGCCGCCATGCTCAGGGCGCCTGCCCTCCCCTCCAGGCCGGCCTTGCTCAGTAGCCAGTTGGCGAGCAGGGCCTCACCCAATGGCGCGGGCACTGAAAAGCGCCCGGCGGCACGCACCAGCACATACATATCGGCCCAACTGGCTTCAGCGCCTCCCAGCGCTTCGGACACGCCCGCCAGGGTAAAGCCCGACTCGTCCAGCGCGGCCCATAGCTCGGCCGGCCATTCGCCGCCCTCACAACCCATCACATACGCCGGCGTCGCCAAATCGGCAAACAGGCGTTCAATCGTCGTTTCAAATAGCTCGCGCATTATCGCAACCCCAGGCCGCGGGCAATGATGCCGCGCAGAATTTCACGAGTGCCCCCGCGCAGTGAGAATGAGGGCGCCATCTGAGTCAGGTAGGCCAGCACGCGTGCATGTTCGCTGCCGCCGTCTTGCCGTGGTTCGGTTTCCAGCAATAGCTGGGCGACCTCGGGAATTTCCTGCTCGAAGGCATTGCCGAGGTCCTTCACGCAGGAGGCCGCCCAGGCCGGATGCTCCCCCGCTGCCAGCTGCGCCGTGACCGACAACGACATGTTGCGCAGTGTCAGCAGCTTGGCCGAAAGGCGCCCGATCTCCCGTGCCTGTAACGCATCGGGTGTCTTGCCCACCGCGTCAATCAGCGTTTTCAACAAGGCCATGCAACTGAGGAACCGCTCAGGGCCGCTGCGTTCGAAGGCCAGCTCGGCGGTTACCTGGTCCCATCCTTTGCCTTCAGTACCGATCAAGGCGTCGGCGGGCAGCCGCACATTGTCGAAAAACACTTCGTTGAAGTGTTCGCCACCGGCCAGGTCGCGAATCGGTCGGATGGTAATGCCGGGCAGGCTCAGGTCGACGATGAATTGCGACATGCCTTCATGCCTGGCTGCCTGTTTTTCACCGGTACGCACCAGGGCAATCATGTAGTGCGAATGGTGGGCGTTAGTGGTCCAGACCTTCTGGCCATTGACCCGCCAGCTATCGCCCTCACGGACCGCGGTGCTTTTGATCGAAGCCAGGTCCGAGCCGGAATTGGGCTCGCTCATGCCGATGCAGAAGTAACTTTCACCCCGGCAAATGGCGGGCAAGTAATGCTGTTTTTGTTGCTCGGTACCGAAGCGATTGATCAGCGGCCCGCTTTGCCGGTCGGCGATCCAGTGAGCCGATACCGGCGCACCGGCAGCCAGCAATTCTTCAATAATTACGTAGCGGGCAAAGGGGCCCGCCGCCGCACCGCCGTAGGCCTTGGGCAAGGCCATGCCGACCCAACCCTTGGCGCCAAGTTTTTTACTGAACTCAGCGTCGAAACCCATCCAGGACTGGGCACTCAAGGTCGGTGGGTAATCGGCCAGCGTTTCGTGAATGAACGCCCGCACTTGCGTACGAAGCGCTTCAGCCTCGGGGGGAATATTGCTGTAGGAAAATTGACTGATGGCCATATGCGCTCTCTAACGCTGAACACAGGCGCAATCGCTTCGAACGAAGCGACCACAGAACGGCAACCGCTCCACAGCCGCCGTTGGCCGGCGACTGTAGGAACAGCAGCAACTTACAACGCGGTTTGCGCGTCAGCCTCGGCGAACATCGCATTGATGTCGCCGGAGGTCACTGGCTTGTTGTCGTGGCGACCATGATCGGCCCCACCCAGACCCAGGGCAGGCTCGGTGCTGACGTGCGTGGCCTGGGCCCGCAGCGCGGCGACCGTGCAGTTTTCCCGACCATGGATGGAGAACGGATCGAAGGAAAACTCACGCATTGCGTTCAAGTGAGTGACCTTGTCGATCATCTCCTTGGGCAGGTGTTGCAACCCTTCCCACGCGGTTTCCGGCGAGTTCGGCCAGGTGCAGTCGGAGTGCGGGTAATCGCTTTCCCAGGTGACCATCTCGGCGTTCAGGTAATCGAGGTTCTTCAGGCCGAAATTATCTTCGATAAAGCAGGTGATGAAGTGCTTGTTGAAGATGTCGCTGGGCATCTTCCCGTCGAAGTTGGAGTTGGTCCACGCGTTGTGATGACGATGGGTGAAGTCGGCGCGCTCCAGCAGGTAGGGAATCCAGCCGATGCCGCCTTCGGAAAGCGCCATGCGCAGGTCCGGGAATTTCTTCCACATTGGCGCCCAGATCCAGTCAGCCGCGGAGTTGGCGATGGAAATCGGCATGGAGGTAATCCAGGCGTCGATAGGCGACAAATCCGAGGCGTGGTTGGCTTTTACACCGGTGCCGATATGGCAGCAGATCACCACCTTGTTATCGCTGCAGGCTTTCCACAACGGGTCCCAGTAATCGCTGTGGATCGACGGGTAACCGTGAATGGCCGGGTTGTCCGACAGCGACAGCGCGTGCACGCCCTGTTTGGCCAGTCGTTCGACTTCGGCTGCAGCGGCCTTCATGTCCCACCACGGCACGATCATCAGCGGGATGAAGCGGCCTGGCGCTGCGTTGCACCAGTCGTGCAAATGCCAGTCGTTGTAGGCCTGGATGGCCGCCATCGACACATCGCGGTCAGCGTGCCCCTGGAAACGCTGCCCGGCAAAGCCCGGGAAGGTTGGAAAGCACAATGAACCGAGCACGCCGTTGGCGTTCATGTCGTCGACACGGTCCTTGATGTTCCAGGTGCCACGGCGCATTTGCTCGTAGCCCAGCGGCTCCATGCCGTATTCCTCTTTGGGCCGACCGACCACGGAGTTCAGGCCCATGTAGCCAGTGGCCTGCTCCTCGAACACCCACACATCGCGATCGCCTTTTTTGACCACATGAGGCTCACGCCCCTTGAAGCGTGCAGGCATGTGGCGAGCAAAAGCATTTGGCGGCTCGATCGCGTGGTCATCGACACTGACGAGAATCAGATCTTCAACTTTCATTGTTTTCCCCTTCGCATTCGGGCTTGTTGTTGTGTCTGAATCATAGTGCACATCTTGATTTAATTAAACACTTTTTTTGAATGTGTTCATATTAAATCAAGATACAAGCACCTGTCAGTCCCACAGCACATGCAGGTAGTGCGGCCCGCGCAGCTGCGCGCCGACGATTTGCGGGCCGGGCTTGCTCGGGTCGAGGCGGATGTTGGGCATCAAGTCGAGGACGGCATTGAGCGCGCAGTTGATCTCGGTCTTGGCCACGAACTGGCCGATACACATGTGTGGGCCGAAGCCGAAGCCGAACGAGGGTTTGGGTTTGCGGTCGATGTCGAATCGGTCGGCATTTTCGAATGCGTCTTCATCGCGGTTGGCGGAGGTCACGATACATTGCACCATCGCCCCTTTAGGGATAGGCACACCGCGAATTTCCAGGTCTTTGGCGGCCTGACGCACCTTGAAGGTGGCCACCGGCTCAAAGCGCACCGCTTCATCGATGGCCTTGTTTACCAGGCTGCGATCATTGCGCACCCGTTCCAGCACTTCCGGGTTTTGCAGCAGTAACGACATCAAGGTGCCGAAGGTACGGGTCGTGGTTTCACTGGCGGCAGGAAGCAGCGAGCGCACAAAAGTGGCGATGTCATGATCGTCCAGCGACCGGCCTTGATACTCGGCGTTAATCAGCCGGCTGATCAAGTCATCGCCCGTGGCGCCCTCTGCGCGACGTTCGGCCACCACCACTTTGACCACATCGTACAACGCCTGTGCGGCCTGCATGGCGGCACCACGGGCAGCAGCGGCTTTTTC
This sequence comes from Pseudomonas sp. VI4.1, assembly GCF_002029345.1. Classification (NCBI taxonomy): domain Bacteria; kingdom Pseudomonadati; phylum Pseudomonadota; class Gammaproteobacteria; order Pseudomonadales; family Pseudomonadaceae; genus Pseudomonas; species Pseudomonas sp. VI4.1. Next base: position 184,085 of record NZ_MULM01000183.1, on the reverse strand, counting down.
CGGATCGACTTGCGGGCCAGCCAGAATGGCCAGGGCCCAGGCTGCGTACTGCTCGATCTGCTCGGGACGGTCCTCGGGAAAGCCGATCAACGAGTAAATCACCCGGATCGGGAAATACAGGGCGAAATCCATCAGGTCCGCACCTTTGGCCGGTACCATCGGCTTGAGATATTCCTCGCGAATCACCCGGTCGATCTTGGTCTCTTTCCAGCGATTCACTGTCTCTGGCATGAACACCGGCTGCAGCAGATTACGGATGTTCTTGTGGGCTTCCCCGTCCATTGCCGTGAGGATCAAGCCATCGAAAAATGCACCCAGTCCCTCGGCGATAAAACCACTGGTGAAGGTGCCAGCGTCACGCATGACCGCCATGACATCGTCGTACTTGAACAAGGTGAAGGTTGGTCGGTTGGCATCCAGCCCGGCAATCGAGGGCACGCCCAGGCGAGCCATGAAATTGTCTTGCAGCACGGGCGAGTTGGCGCGCATATCGCGGTAGGTCGCGTGCAGGTCGATATCGCTGGTGCCGCGATAATTGCTGGCTACGTCGGTAAAAGCCTTCGTGAGGTCGTTCTGCGCCGGTGTGGACATGATCGTCTCCGTTGTTTTTGTCATTATTTTTTCAGTCGGCCCGTTTAAGGCCATGCCTTTCGGCTAATCATAGGCCTTAACAGAACGATATTGGACACTTATTAGTATTTCGATCAACTGCTTGTACTGCGAGACGTGTCAGTAGGCCTGTTGTACCAGCGTCATGCGCCCACCCGCCAACATCAGCGCGCAGTACAGCCCAAGCTCCGCCACCTGAGCGACGGAGAAAAACTCCCCGAGTCGTAGGAAATGCGTGTCGTCGATCGCTAGGTAATCGCTGGCAAACAATTCGGCGTAGCGCAGCGCGGCACGCTCGGCTGGCGTGAAGTACTCGCTGTCCGTCGCCATGCAGGCAATATCCTGTTCAGTGACAGCGTCGGACTTGCGCGCCAGTTGGCAGGCCTTGCAGGTGGTGATGCTGGCAATCTTCAGCCGCACCAGCTCGCGCAAACGCTCATCCAGCAGACTGTCGCTGTGCAGGCTCTCCATCAAACCCAACCATGCCAGCGCTACCTGTGGTCGATGCGCCCAGACCTGTACCGGCGTCGTCGAGCTGAGCATGCGACTGCGCTGGCCACGCTCGACCGCGTCCTGCAACGCAGCCGGCATGGCATCCAGAGGAATCAGCGGCAGGCGCGCCATCTCAATCGAGCCGTTCGATGATGGTTGCCGTGCCCATGCCGCCGGCGCAGCAAATGGCTTGCAGACCAAAACGACCACCACGGCGCTCAAGCTCGTTCAACAAGGTGGTCATCAATCGCGCACCACTGGCGCCCAATGGATGACCAAGGGCAATGGCGCCACCGTTGACGTTCAACTTGTCGTGAGACACACCGGTCTCCTGCATCCATGCCAGAGGCACGGAGGCAAACGCCTCATTGACTTCGAACAAGTCGATGTCGTTGATGTTCAGCCCTGCCTTGCCCAACACCTTGCGGGTAGCAGCCATGGGGCCGGTGAGCATCAACGTCGGATCGGAACCGACGGTGGTGAAGGCCACAACGCGCGCACGCGCCCGAAGCCCCAGTTTTTTCGCAGTGTCGGCACTCATCAACAGCAATGCCGCCGCACCGTCGGAGATCTGTGACGAGTTGCCAGCGGTGATGCGACCGGTGTCCGGGCGAAAGCTGGTTTTAAGCGTCGACAGCTTTTCCCGCGAGGTATCACGGCGAATGGTTTCGTCCTGGCGCAATACAGCGACGGATTCCGTCAGCTCCAACTCACGCAGTTCCTCGACAGCAACCGGCACTATTTCGTTATCGAAGTACCCGGCATCAGACGCCGCAGCAGCGCGCTGGTGGCTGGCGAAGGCAAAATCATCCAGGGCATCGCGACTGAGCGACCACTTGTCGGCGATGCGCTCGGCCGCTTCACCCTGGCTGGTCAGTTCATAGCGTTGCGCTGCCATCCAGCCAAACGCCTCACCGTGGATTTGGCGGTTACTGCCCATGGGCACACGGCTCATGTTTTCCGCGCCACCGGCCACCACAATATCGGCGCTCCCTGCAGCAATGGCGCCAGCGGCCAGATGCACCGCCACTTCGCCCGAACCACATTTACGGTCGATGGTCAGCCCCGCGACGGTGACCGGCCAACCGGCACCGAGCAAGGCCGTGCGGGCAATGTTGGCGGACTGCTCGCCAATTTGCGTGACATTGCCAAATATCACATCGTCGACCAAGGTCGGCGACAGATCGACCCGTTCCAGCAAGCGGCTGAGCACCAGCGCCCCGAGGTGGTCGGCGCGCACGCCGGCCAGGCTGCCGCGGAACTTGCCGATTGGCGTACGCACCGCATCAACTATGACGATGTCTTTCATAGCGCACTCGCCTTGAGTCCTGAACCCGGCACCTGCTTACCCTCTTCATAGCGGTAAACCCCCTGCCCTGACTTGCGTCCCAGACGCCCGGCGGCGACCATTTTGATGATCAGCGGGCAGGGCCGGAATTTCTCACCCAGGGTCTGGTGCAGATAACGCAGAACAGACAGCCGCGTATCCCAACCGGTCAGGTCACCCAGTTCCAACGGGCCCATCGGATGGTTAAAACCCAGCCGCAGCGCCGTGTCGATGTCTTCGGCAGTGGCTGTCCCCTCTTGCAGCATCCACATCGCCTCGTTACCCAGGAGCGCAGACATGCGGCTGGTGGTCAGGCCTGGCGATTCATTGACGATGATCGAGGTTTTGCCGATCTGGTCGCACAGGGTGCGAGTGCGCGTCACCACCTCATCGCTTGTAGCCAAACCCCGTACCAGCTCCACCAGTTTCATTTTGTGCACAGGGTTGAAGAAGTGCATGCCGATCACGCGGTCTGCACACTCCACCGACGCCGCAATCTCGGTCACGCTGAGGGCCGAAGTATTGGTGGCAATAATCGCGTCCGGCGCCAGCAGTGGCGCCGCTTGAGCGAGCACCGCCTTCTTCACTGCCAACTGCTCGGAGACCGTTTCCACCAGCCAGTTGGCACCGCTTGCCGCTTCGCTCAAATCACCGCAGGTCTGCAGGTTGGCCAGGGACTGCTGGGCTTTTTCTTCGCTGACTTTGCCCAGGCGCACGCCATCGGCAAGGATCTTTTCGATGCTTGCCCGGGCATTCGTCAATGAGGCAGCATTGGTGTCGACCAGCAACGTGTTGAACCCGGAGCTGGCGAACGCATGTGCAATACCGGTACCCATCAGGCCAGCACCGACGACTACTACTTTTTCTTTATTGGCGTTCATGTTTGGCTCTCGATTAGGCGCGGTTCTTTTTACTGACCACATTGCGCAACGTGCCAATGCCCTCGACGCTGGCCTCGACTACATCGCCTTCCTTGAGGAACAGACCGGTGCCCATCCCCACTCCGGCTGGCGAACCGGTGAATAGCACGTCACCCCCGGCAAAACTCGAACGCTGTTGCACGAAGCGGATCAATTGAGCCACATCCCAGGTCATTTCGCCCGTCGAGCCGTCCTGACGTACTTCGCCGTTCACTTTCAGGGTCAGGCGCAGCCGCGGCGAGCCTTCCGGAAACTCGTCCTTGGTGACGATCCAGGGCCCAAGACCGGTGGTCCGGTCCTGGCTTTTCGCCGCGAACAGGTCCATGCCGATACCCGCCGGCCCGCTGCGCTGCAGGTCTCGGGCACTGACGTCGTTGCCGACGGTGTAACCGAGCACGCAAGCCAGCGGGTTTTCCAGGTCGATCTCGTCAGTGCCGATGACCGCGACCAATTCGACTTCGTGATCGAGTTCTTCAGTCAGCGGCGGAAAGCGAATAGGGTCATGGGCGCCAATCAGCGCGCCATAGGCCTTGAGAAACGCTACCGGCTGGGACGGCGCACTCAATCCGAACTCCACCAGATGCTTGGCGTAATTCGCGCCTGCCACGACCACCCGGTTGACGGGTTCAATCGGTGGCAACAGGCGCACTTTCGAGAGCGGCAGCGCTGGCCCGGCGAAACGCAACGAACTGATACCGCGTCCGGCGGCCACACCGGGTGCCCAGTCTTTGTAATTGCCGGAAATCGGTGTCACCTGATCCTGGGCGACATCCACCACGGCCCAGAAAATGCCCGTTTCAAAATACTCACATCGCGCCAGTTTCATCAGGCACCTACCTTGCCCAACTTGGCAGGATCGATGTGCAGCAAGCGGCAGGCGTTTTCATAACGAATCTTGCGCAGGTCCGCGTCGGACAACTTGAGGCCGTGGGTCAGGTCGTGACGCACCGCATCGCTGCCCCCGAAGTTGCTGCCGTACAGCACATGGTCCGCGCCGATGATGTCGACCAGGGCCTGGCGCATCGGCACTTCATGCAGCTCGACGTCGAAGTAGAAGTTTTTCATGTACTCGAGCAGCGGCTTTTTGTTGTATTTGACGTCGAGGTTTTCGTTGGTCTTGGCCAGACGGCCGAGTTGGTACGGGACATAACCGCCACCGTGGGTGATGTACACCTTCAGGTCGGGGAAGCGATCCAGCACACCGCCGCAAATCAGGTTCCAGAAACAACGGCTTTCGTCGTACTGCATGCCCACGATTGCGGTGGTTTCGTACCGGTCGTCGTTGGCGTTCTTGCCCCAGGTAACCGACTGGTTGTAGCCGTGAATGAACATCGGCAGATCCAGGTCGCAGAGGGTTTTCCACACCACGTCGAGTTCCGGCGAATCGAATTCCAGGCCGCCGAAGTTGGCGCCGCCGGCGACCATACCTTTAGCACCCAATACGGTGCAGGCGTAACGCAATTCAGCCGCCGCCGCTTCTGGTGCATTCAAAGGAACGTGAGCCCAGAACATCAGGCGATCAGGGGCTGCGGAGCAGTACTGCGCCAGCGTCTCATTGACGGTGCGGGCGAACGGTACGGCGAATTCGGCTTCGGTCCAGTACATGTAGCAATGGGATGGGACGGAAACCACTTGCAGGTTCTGTCCCGCGGCATCCATACCCGCCAGGCGTACTTTCGGATCAGCCCAGCGAGCAAAATATTCTTCCAGCTTGGGACCTTTGCCGGAGCGCACGGCAGCCTTACGCTCTGGCGACCCAAGGCCAAGAATCCAGTCACCTACACGCAGCTTGATATCGCCGTCGGCGTGTTGCTCGAAGAACGGCCCCCAGTGAGGGTGCTGGTTGTAATAGCCAGGGTGCGGTGCGTGGGCGTGGAGATCGATAAGCATGTCTAGGTACCTCGAAGTTGGCACTTTTTGTTGGTTATTAGCGCGGTGCCTTCACGTGGCCAGGATCAAATCGCCGCGAAAAAGGGAAGCCGGGGGCTCACTGCTCTGACCAAAGCTTAAATTTAAATTGAGCAGAAATCAAAATACTGTTCAATTTATTTTTATAAGGCGTGAAGAAGCCTGAGCCAGAGCCCTCGGCCTGCGTCGCAAACGCTCTGAACAGTTAAAAAATACGAGTCAGACGGGGAAAAGCGTGAAGTACAGGCGGGAGAAAATGAGCCCACAGAAACGCGAAGCCCCCGAAATACGGGGGCTTTGGTTAGAACGATGGGTGATGCTTGAAGCTCAGCGGCGGGTCCGGGAGGTGGAACCCATTATCAGCGCGCCCAGCAGTTTCTTCACCCGCACCGGGAACAATCGACGCCCCGCCGCTTCCGGCACAAGGATTTCGCTCAGCACGTAACGAATGATCATTTCGCAGATCAGTTCACGGTCCAGACGCACCCCGAGGCGCTCGTCCCAGTCGTCGAACACGATGCCCAGGCCATCCTGAAACCGCACGATCGAATCATGGAAAATTCGTCTGAAGAAGCCCAGCGCGTAGTCAGGCGCGACCACCAGAAGGCGTCGTGCCCGACTCTGCTCAAGGTAGTTGTCGAGGTAGGCAAACAGCGCGTTCAGACGCGCTTCCGGGTCACTGATATGGCCCAGTTCCTGGGACAGCGAACTGTGGAAACTTTCGCGCTTATGCCGGGAAAAGGTGTCCAACAAGTCCTCTTGTGAGGCGAAATAGCGGTAAAAGGTCCCCCGGGAAACACCTGCCACCTGGCACACATCCAGGATCGAAATACGATCCGCGCCAGACATCAGAACCACTTCTTCAGTGGCCTTGAGGATATTGGCGATGGTTTCTTCCGACCGGCGGTTCGGCTTGACCTTGACCCCTGCCACTGCGTTGGCGGCGGTACGTCGCTCGACAGTTTTGACCGGGCTCGCCGCTGCAGCAGGCAGCGCTTTTTTTTTTCGTTCTGGAGGCCGGCGAAGGCGCTTCTGCTTTCTGGGATGCGGCTTTTGGCATGGATTGACGGGCTCAAGGGGAGTAAAGATAGCGCAACGTTACCACAGGATCTGTGCATAAATAACACGATATGTTCAACTTATTGCTAAAGACATTTTCATATTTTGTATTTAGAATCTAATTCTCTCTTCAAAATAAAATCAGGCAGACCAATGGTCGTCAATGCCTAAAAGGAGAAAATATATGGGCAGCAGTGGAAATCCAGAAACCTGGGCAGTGGGAGATCGAGACACTGTCATCGACGCGTTAGATCGTGCGGTAGCAAGGCATCCAGACAAAATATTGCTGGATTTCGGCGGTGAGTTATACACATATTCCAAGGTTGACTCACTCTCGACCAAGATGGCCAATGCCCTCTCTACGCTTGGCGTGAAAGCCGGTGAAACCGTGCTGACCATGCTCGATAACAATATCGATGCGGTCACCACCTGGCTGGCCATCAATAAGCTCTGCGCCGTGAGCGTGCCGATCAACACCGCGCTCAAGGGCGAGTTTCTGCGCCATCAGATCGCCGATACCGGTACCTCGGTGGTGATCTGTGAAGCGGCCTACCTGCCACGCATCACGCCGCTCGCGGGACAACTGCAGGACGTTCACCACATCCTTCACCGTGGCACGCTCGAGGCGGCACCCGAATGCCCGATTCGCATTGCGCCCCTGGATGAATGGCGTGGCCATGACGCCACCCCACTCGCCAATAAACCGCAGCCTTCAGACCTTGCCTGCCTGATCTACACCTCAGGCACCACAGGCCCTTCCAAGGGCTGCATGATCAGCTACAACTTCATGTGCAACCTGGCGCGCCTGCAATTGCGTGCCGGTCCAGCCAGTGCCGATGACGTCACCATCACGCCACTGCCGCTGTTCCACATGAATGCGCTGTGCGTATCGATCATCGCCAGCATTCTGGTGGGCGCGCGCGCGGCGATCCTCCCGCGCTTCTCGGTCTCGAACTTCTGGCCCGAAGTGGAACGCTCGGGCGCGACCATCGCCTCGATCCTGGGCGGCATGGGCGGCCTCCTCGCCCAGGCGCCAGACAACGAAGCGATGCTGCGCTGCGTCGGGCAAATCCATACCGCGCGTGGCAACCCCTACACCGAAGAAACCAAAAAAATCTGGCGCGAGCGTTTCGGTACCAAACTGGTCGGCGGCAACGGCTATGGCCTGACCGAAGCCTGTGTCATCACCTCGCTGGCCGCCGGTGAATACGCCGCGCCCGGCTCCTCGGGAAAACGCATTGCGGATTTTGACGTAAGAATCGTCGACGACCTCGATCAGGAAGTACCGCCCAACTCCTCGGGCGAAATCGTGGTGCGCCCGCTACGTCCGGACATCATGTTCCAGGGCTACTGGCGTCGTCCGGAGGACACTCAGAAGTTGATGCGCAATATGTGGTTCCACACCGGCGACGTCGGCAGGTTCGATGATGACGGCTTCTTTTACTTTGTCGACCGCAAGAAGGACTATATGCGCCGCCGGGGTGAAAACATTTCCAGCTTCGAGATGGAAGCCGCCTTTGCTGTTCACCCGGCCCTGGCCGAAGTGGCAGTCCACGCGGTCCCTTCAGATAGGGGCGAGGATGATGTGAAGGTGACTGCCGTGCTGCATGAGGGCGTGACGCTTGAACCGGAGCAACTGTTCCATTGGGCCACCGATTCGGTGCCCTACTATGCCTTGCCGCGCTATATCGAATTTCGCAGCAGTTTGCCAAAAAACCCGCAAGGTCGGGTGTTGAAGTATCTGCTGCGCGATGAAGGCAAAACCGACACTACCTGGGATCTGGAAACCACGTCGATCGTGGTGTCCAAAAAGTAACTGTCCTACCCGACTTGTGTCGGCCAACGTCGAAAGCCCGCCTTGAAGCGGGCTTTCGCGTCTCTTGAGCCTGGCGTCGCCTTTGTAGGAGCGAGCTTGCTTGCGATGGACTTTAACGATAACGCGTACGTTCTGGTAGAACGCGTTGTCCTTGAGTTCATCGTCGGAACGCCGCCCGGAGCAAGCTCGCTTCTACATTAATCGGGTGAAATCAATACTCGCGCACGGGAATGCCTTTAGGGCGAGAGTTGTAGCCGGGCAGATGCAGGCCACCGTCGACGTGGATGGTCTCGCCAGTGATAAAACGCGACATCTCCGACGCGAGAAACACCACCACCGGACCAATGTCGGCTTCAGGCTCGCCACAGCGGCCCAGCGGCCGCATTGAAGCGGACATTTCGGCAAAGCCGGGGTTTTCTGCGGCGAGTTTGTGGAAGGTGGCGCCCATCGCGGTAGGGGCAATGGCATTGGTACGGATGTTGAAGCGTCCCCATTCAGAAGCCGCGCTACGGGTCAGCCCGACGATCGCCGACTTCGCCGTGTTGTAGTCGCCATGCAGCCAGGCGCCGATCTCGATATCGATGGAGTAGAAGTTGATGATCTTGCCGCCGCCCCGCGCTTTCATATGCGGTAGCGCGGCCTTCATCGCCCACCAGGCCGCCCATACCGTAGAGCCCAGGGTCTGCTCCAGCATCGCATCGGTTTTATCTTCCAGCAGGACATTGGGGGTGGGCGCAAAGGCGTTGTTGACCAGGATGTCCAAACCACCAAACTGATCAACGGCCAACTGCACGGCGGCTTCGATATCGGCCTTGCTGCACACGTCGGTCTTGATGAATACCGCCTTGGCGCCGAGCGCTTTCAATTCGGCGACTACGGCCTCTCCACTGGCGACATCCAGTTCGGCAACCACCACGGCCGCGCCCTCTTTGGCAAAGTTCAGCGCAATGCCGCGGCCGATTCCGCCGCCTGCGCCAGTAATCAGCGCAACCTGTTCGTTTAGCAGTGCCATAGTCACTCCGTTTCTTGTTTTTTAGTGAACATTTTTGATTATAGTGTTCAAATATATCTGATTTTGTCAGCCTGAACAGCATTGAAACAAGGATATTGAGGATGACTGCATTTCGTCGCCGCGTGGACATCATTGCCCATCCTGCCAATGGCACGGGTGAAGTCCGCGCCGCTCTGGAAGACGACTTCCACCACTTCCGCGCATGGGTCCGCCACCAGGATGGTGAAGTCACCGCCATTGGCGGTGAAGCGCTGCGCTATCCCTATTCCTTGTGCTCGCAGGCTTGCGCTCAACTACAGCAGTTGCTGGGCATGAAACTGGACCGGGTAGCCCACTCCGTCACCCGGCAGACCGATGCCAGTCATCAATGCACCCACCTGCTCGACCTGGCGGGTCTTGCCATCGCAGCCGCCGCACGCGGTACCCAGCAACGTCGTTATGACGTCAATATCGGCCAGCGCATCGACCACCGCACCCGCGCGATCCTGATACGCGATGGCAATGAAGACCTGACCTGGGAAGTGAATGGCACAATGATCGAAGGCCCCTCACCCTATTGCGGCATCAACCTTCGCGAAGGCATGGCACGCTGGGCACTGAATGCCCTCAGTGAAGAAGCCGCCGAAGCGGCTCTGCTACTTCGCCGCTGCACACTGATTTCGATGGGGCGCGCCTACGACCTCGACGAGCAGATTCACGCCGCGAACACCGCCCGGTGCTACAGCCAACAACCCGAACGCGCCGATCAGGCCCTGCGCATGAAGGGCTCGACCCTGGACTTCACTCACGAGCAGCACAGCTTGTGCGCCCAGGACCAGGAATGGCTCAGACAGCGGCACTAGCCGCACCGCTCTTGCGTCAAGAGCAGTGCGGCTGGCGCCCTGGAGGCACGGCGACTCGCAGTCAGACAGTCGCTGAACAGCGAGATCAAAAGATCGCAGCCTGCGGCAGCTCCATGAGCTGGCTATGCCCGTGAGTCGCGGGCATAGCCAAAAAGACCGCCGATACGAACTAGAGGAAGACGGCCAGATTGGGCGTTCCGAGCACCGCTTGGTCGATGATGACTTCGCGCCGTGCCAGCTTGAAGCCCGCCTCGCCGAGACGCAGCACATCACGGCGTTCGCCACTGATGATGTCGACGTGGTGGTCTTTGAACCGGCTACGGGTCAGCAGCAGGTAACTGGTCACCACAAACTCATCGCTCTTGTCGGTTTCTTCGACAAACACGTTGGTCACCAGTCGCCGGGTACGCGAGGGAGGATCTTCCGCCCAGGCACTTTTGCCGGACAGGCGCAAAATGCGGCCCATGATCGAACGGTAATCATCGTGGTAATGCTGAACACTGCGCACGATGGTGGTTTTCAGTTCGGCCGCCAGGCGCGTCTGGCGCAGCGGCACGGTGTACACCAGGTCGGTGTCGAGGCGTTCGGCCCACTCCTGCAGGCGAATCTGGTCGAGCAGCGTGGCTTCCTCGTAGAGAAAGGTCACCACATCGTTGTATATCGGCGAACCTACAGGCACCCGTTTGGTACCGACAGGGGAACCCGGCTGGATATCCTCCACACCGCGTTGTTGAACCTGAGCCATGAGTCATTCCCTCACTGTTATTCTTGTTGATGCCGTTACCGGCGATGGCGGCCCGCGAGGACCGCCATCGAACCCGGCCTGACGGGCGCTTTACTGGTCGTCCGAAGCCGTCATCAGCTCGTGCCAGTACAACCACCAGTGCCACTGGGTATCGTCCTTGGTGAAACCTTCGTTGACGATGCCGGGGCCAGGCCAGCCCTCAGGTGCTCCGGTTTCAAAGACTGCCTGGTATTTCATCGTGCTCTTGCGGCCCATCGCGCCTTTGGCGGCCAGGGTCATGTGCGGCCAGGTATCGGAGTCATCCTGTTCGACCATGCCCGAGGTGCCGAACAGCTGGATGGTTTGCTTGAGCATTTTGTCGCGCAGTTCCGGGGAGGCGTCTTTCTCGGCAAATACCCAGTTGACGAACTCGAGCTTGTCCGGACCTTGCGGTACGTAGGCGTGCAGCGTCATCGAGCCGACGACAGTGCCATCTGGCTGCGGAATGTAGACAAAGCCGAAGAGAATGTTCGGGAACATCCCACCGACCTGCGGCGGCATGCTGGTGAGCACTTTCAACTGATCTTCGGTCAGATTGCGTGCCAACTGCTCGACCATGTCCGCGGTCATGCCGGCAGGCGGCAATGCTTCGAGCTTTTGCTGCACACTCAACTCTGCCGGATCGAGGCCGGTCAGGCGCTTGATCTTGCGCGCCAGGTCGATGCAGCGTAACGCATGGCCGTGGGGCGAGCTGATTTCAACGCCGATCATTTCCGGGCTGAGGTCGGCTGTTTCGCCCTCACCTTTCTTGGCGTAATTACCCACTTCACCCAACCAGCGGTGCAAGGTCAGCGTGTGGAAACCGTCGGCCGCCGATTGCTCGCCCGCCGTTTTCCAGTTGGCGTTAACAATAAAGCGCTGCGGTGGGCCGAGTACTTCCATGCCCTTGTCGGAGCGACAGAACAGCATGTCGTAATACCACTTGGCATCGCCGAGGAACTCGTCAAACGACGGCCCATCGATATTCCAGGTGGCAAATACCAGACCGCCATACAGCGTGACCCGCGCCTTTTTCAGGCCCAGTTCTGATTTGGGCAGCATCTTGCCATGCATGCACTCGCGCTCGACGGGCGAGCCGATAAAGTCGCCATTCGGGCGGAAGGCCCAGCCGTGATAGATGCATTTATGTATTTGCGTGTTACCGCAATCGGCGGTGCTGATGCGCATCCCGCGGTGCGGGCACACGTTGAGGTTTACAAACACCTCGCCCTCTTTGCCACGGGCAACGATGACCGAGTCGGATCCCAGGTCACGGACCATGAAGTCACCGGAGTTAGGGATTTCCGACTCGTGACCCAGGAGTACCCAGATCTTGCCGAAGATTTTTTCCATCTCCAGGTCGTAAATTTCGCGGTCAGACAACACGCGCATTTGTACTTCACGGCTGGAAGGATAGATGAGGTCCGAGACCTTGGTTCCATCAGACAATACGGGGCTTGTTCTTGTTAGCATGATTGCCTCCTGATCAGAGCGTCACGACAGTGGTTGCGACGAAATATAAGACACTTTTCCTATTTATGTACATAGAATTCACTTTGCACTTGTAAATGAATTCTTCCGTCATTCACGTATGCGTCAATCCTGGCTCGAGGCCTTGCCCACTTGAGTCCGCAGCACGCCAATGCCGTCGATCTCCAGTTCGACCACGTCGCCAGGCTTCAAATAACGCAGTTGCTCAAGGCCGCAGCCGTTGCCGACCGTGCCGGAGCCAAGAAACTCACCGGGGTACAAGGTTTCCGAGCGGGACACGTGGGCAATCACGTCTTCAAAACTCCAGCGCATATCACGGGTATTGCCGCGCCCCCACTCCTCCCCATTGACCCTGGCAACCATATTCAGGTCGTAGGGATCACCCAGTTCATCGGCGGTGACCAGGCAGGGCCCCATGATGTTGGCAGTATCAAAATCCTTGCTCTTGGCCGGACCGAGCATGCCGGGCATTTCCAGCGCCTGGGCGTCGCGCGCACTCATGTCGTTGAAGATGGTGTAACCGACGATATGCCCACGGGCGGCTTCACGGCTGATGTCCTTGCCGCGCTTGCCGATGTAGCAACCGAACTCCAGCTCGAAATCCATCGCCCGACTGAAACTTGGCCATTGGAATTCGTCGTCGATGCCAATCACCGCAAAACGGTTGCCCTTGTAGTAGATGGGCTGCTTGTTGAAGGTCTCGATCACCCGGTCGTCGGCGCGAGTGTTCATCGCTTTCAACGTGGCTTCCGGATCTTCGGTACGCAGCGCGCGGGCGCGGCGGGCCGCCGCGAAGCTCTGGCGCAGATGCAATTCGAAGCACGAACAGTCGCGCATCTGTGGGGGTGGCTGGATCGGTGCGCGCAGTTTCACACTGGCACGTTCCAGCACCGCCGCCGAGGGTGCCTTGGCAACCAGCGAACGGGCCAGTTCCAGCGCCGGCTCACCCGTCTCCACCAGGGCCAGAATACTGCTCAGTGCCACACTGTCGCGACCTTCCATCACGCGGTAAGCATTTTGCAGATCGAGTACATGCTGGTCCCGATTGAGCAAGGCACCCGCGCGGTCAAAACCTTGGGCGTCGGTATAGGTCACCAGTCTCATACGCGGCCACTCACAGGCAGCAGCGCACCGGTTATCGCAGCGGCGTCGTCGGATAACAGAAAGGCCACCACCGCCGCCAACGCCTCCGGAGTCACCCAGCGGCTGCTGTCGGCATCAGGCATGTCGGCGCGGTTGGCCGGGGTATCGATGATGCTTGGCAGCACGGCGTTAACCGTCACGCCACGGTCTTTGAGCTCTTCGGCCAACGCCTCGGTCAATCGGGCGACACCGGCCTTGGAGGCGGCATAAGCCCCCATACCGGTTGCGGCTTTGACCGAGGCCAGCGCGCCCAGGTTGACGATGCGTCCTGCCTTGGAATCCAACAAGTGCGCCAGCGCCGATTGGGAACTGACCACGGCGGTACGCACGTTCATCTGGTAGAGCCGATCCCAGGTCAGCAGGCTGCCGCTTTCGACAGTCTCCCAGGCAAAACCGCCGGCGACATTGACCAAACCATCGATGCCACCCAAGTGCGCCGCAACCTGCTCAAACGCCGCGCTGGCCGACTCGGTCGAGGTCAGGTCGACGCCGCCCAGGCACAGCAGGTTTTCCGTGTCCAGCAAGGCGGCGGGCGCCTCGCTACGATCCAGCAAGGCGACCCGGGCGCCACGGGCCAGCAGGAATTGGCCAAGCGTGCTGCCGAGGGCACCAAACCCGCCGGTGACGACTACCCTCTTGTCCAGTAATGATTGGGTCATCGCGAAATCCTCTTGTTGTTGTTTTTACGGCGCGAACGGTGGATTCGTGCCTTCGTCGGAACAAATATATGACACTTTTAGAAAATATGTACAAATGATACCGTATGACTTCAAGTCAAATACTCACCTGCGGACCGCTGATGCCTAGAAAACTGCCTGCACTCAACGCCGATAACCGCGCCTTCTGGCAAGGCGGCGAACAGGGCGAACTGCTCATTCATCATTGCGCGGCCTGCAGCCGGTATTTCCACCCGCCCGCCCCGCTGTGCCCGCATTGCGCAAGCTTTGACGTGGCGCCAGAAGCGGTGTCCGGCAAGGGCAAAGTGCTGAGTTACACCATCAACTACCAACCTTGGACCCCCGACCTGGAGGTGCCCTATGTGGTGGCGATCATCGAACTGGCTGAACAGGCCGGCTTGCAGTTCGTGAGCAACGTCGTGGGCATACCGGTCACGGATGTGCATATCGACATGCCGGTACGGGTCAGCTTCCTCAATGTCGAGGATGTGTGGTTGCCTCTGTTCGAGAAGGATCAGTGATGTTCGATCATCGTTATGAGAAAGACGTAGCCATCACCGGCATCGGCCAATCGGAAGTCGGGCGACCGTCGAATAAGTCAGCCATGCGCCTGACCCTGGATGCGTGCCTCGAAGCGATTGCCGACGCCGGCCTGCAACGCAGCGACATCGACGGCGTGGCCTGTTGGCCGGGCGACAACAACAATGGCGACCCGTTTTCACCGGTCGGTCCCAGTGCGCTGAAGAGTGCCCTTGGACTCAACGTCAACTGGTTCGGCGGCGGTTACGAAGGGCCCGGCCCGCTTACCGGCGTGATCAACGGTGCCATGGCGATTGCGGCGGGACTGTGTAATCACGTCCTGGTGTTTCGCACCATCACCGAAGCGTCAGCCCGCATGGTCAACAAACAAGCGGGCGCACTGACCAATAAAACCCAGGGCCGCGACAGCAGCTACGCCTGGCAATGGTTTACGCCCTTCAATGTGCAATCGGGCATCAACCTGATGGCGCTGTATGCCCAGCGTCACTTCCATGAATATGGCACCCGACCGGAACAACTGGCGCAAATCGCCCTGACCTGTCGCCAGAACGCCATGCGCAACCCCAAAGCGCTGTACCGCTCGCCCATGAGCATGGACGACTACATGGCGTCGCGAATGATTTCCACCCCTTTGCGCATGTTCGACTGCGACGTGCATTGCGACGCGTCCACCGCCATCATCCTATCGCGTCGTGATATCGCCCGGGACCTGCCGAACACACCGATCCGCATCGAGGCCATGGGCGCGGCGTTGAACCAGCCGTGGTCGTGGGATCAGATCTCCCTGACCAAGATGGCCGCCTTCGATGTCGGCCAGATGATGTGGGCTCGCACCGACTACACCCCGCAGGACGTCGAATCCGCGCAGCTCTATGACGGTTTTTCGATCTTGACCCTGATCTGGCTGGAAGCCCTGGGCCTGTGCCCGACCGGGGAAAGTGGCGCGTTCGTCGAGGGTGGCACGCGCATCGCGCTGGATGGCAGCTTGCCCATCAATACCAATGGCGGGCAGCTGTCTGGCGGGCGCACCCACGGCCTGGGTTACGTGCATGAAGCCTGCCTGCAACTGTGGGGCCGCGCCGAAGGCCGACAAACGCGCGAACACCGCGTCAGTACGGTGGCCGCAGGTGGCGGCCCGCTGGGGGGCAGCCTGCTGTTGGTACGCGAGTAACCGCGCGTCTCAGTAGAGTACGCCGGCCACTTCGTTACAGAACTCGATCAGCGCCTTGCCCAGTTCGGCAAGGCCCTCTTCATCCCGTTGTCCGCGGAACATCACCGCCGACACGGTGAAGTCGATGCTGTGGGTGGGTGAGTAGACCGGCGCCGCAATGGCAAGAATCCCCCCAGAGAAATGTCCATCGTCCATTGCCCAGCCACGCTCGGCAGCCTTTCTGACTTCCTCACGGTAAACCTCCAGCGACAGCGGCTGGGCCCAGCGAATGGTTTCGAAACTGCTCTGCACCTCGGGGTCGTCGAGGTCGATCTGCGTGGCGAACAACCGGCCACTGGCCCCCATCAGAATCGGCAGGCGCTGACCTTCGGCCATGTCGATACGCACATCGGTCGGGCTCGCGGCGGAGCTGACAATGACGATGCGGTCGGGGCTCATCTTGCGCCACAGGGTGATGGTTACCCGCTGGCGCGCAGCCAGGTTCTGCAACAGGGGCTTGGCCATCTGGACGCGGTGGCCCTGGGTGACCAACTGTTCGACCAGGCGCGCCAGCCCCAGGCCGACGGAGTAACGCTTGGACATGGCACTGAAGTCGACCACGTCCTCTTGCACCAGGGTGCGCAGGATATTGAAACAGGTGCTGGGGTTGATCTTCAATTGCCGGGCGATGTCCACCGAACGTTCCGGTGTACCCACCTGACTAAGGTAGCGCAGGATGCGAATGGCGTTGGAAACGGGCTTGACGAGGGTTGCGCCGGCCGATTTGGTGGTGTCGTTGACGTCAGTGAGGTCCATGGCCGATCCAGTAACTTTAAAGTGACGCCATTCTAGCCTGAGAATGAATGACGCCGTAAAAGTTTTATCTGGGAATTATTCGACCACTTTAGTCGGGTTGTTTCACTGGCGGCTGGTAAATCAACCGACGGGTTTGCAGGTCTTCGCGACGAAAACGTTCGATAAGGCGCTCCTGGGCATGGTCTGCCTGGGTCACCCGAACCTGCTGGCGCAAATAGTCCAGCCAGGACTCGACAATAAAGCGCTCGCTGTAGAGTCGCGGGTCAGACATGTCGCGGTACAGGCGCCAGTTTTGTGCACCATTACGCCGTCGCGCCTTGCCTACAGCGTACACGGCGGCCAGGAATTCATCGCGGTCCGGCGCGGTCACCTGGTACACGATCTCCACCGATACCGGCCCATCGGAATGGGCCACCGGACTGGCCAGCTGGACTGTGTCGGTCAGTTGCACCTCGGCAAAATCGGCCTCCTGGCCCAATTCCACATGGCCGTTACGGGTCAGCGCAATGCCGACCAACAGCAAGAGAGCCGACAGCAGCAAGCTCTGGCTTAAACCCAGATACTGCGCCAAGGCCCCCCATATCGCGCCGCCGGCCGCCATCGCGCCCATCAGGATCAACACATAGACCGCTGCGACCCGTGCGCGTACCCAGTTGGCGGCATAGGTTTGCACCACCGTGGAAATGGTCGCGTTGACCGCCATCCAGCCAAAACCCGCCAGCAGCATCATCGTGCAGACCGCATAGCGGTTGTTGGATAGCGCGGCTGTGAGTGTCGCGAGGGCGAAGGCGATGGCGCCGCACACCAGCAGATGCCGCATGCCCATTACGCGATACAGCCGCGGCAGGCAAAGTGCAGCCAACACTGCACCGGCGCCGAGAAACGCCATGAGCAAGCCATAGCCACCGGCGTCCATGCCCAATTCCTGCTTGGCCACCAGCGGCATCAGGGCCCACAAGGCGCTGGCGCTGCTGGTGAACACCAAAACCTGCTTCATGGCGCTGAACAATACCGCCGAATGACGGATATAGCGCAGGCCACTGCGCATGCCACCCGTCAGGGTTTCCGGTGGCAAGCCCACGGCCGGCGGGTTTGGCATCAGGCGAAAGAGGAAGAGCAGCACCGCGAACATGCACAGCCCTATCACCAGGAACACCGAGGTGGTGTTCCAGTAAGCAATCAAGGCACCGGCCAGCGCCGGTCCCAAAGCCCGGGTAGCGTTGATGGAAATTCCGTTCAAGGACACTGCGGCCGGCACTTGGTCGCGGGGCAGTACTCCGACCATGGTCACCATCCATGCCGACATGCCCAGCGCACTGCCGGTGCCCAGCACAAAGGTAAACGCCAGCAGCCCCCAGGTTTCCAGGTGTGCGCTGTACGCAAGCAGGCAAAGTACCAGCGCGGCGAACAGCATCATGCACTGGGTAATGATCAGCCAGCTGCGGCGGTCCACCCGATCGGCAATCACTCCACCGGGGAAGGCAAACAGGAATACCGGCAGGGTCACGGCGGTTTGCACCAGGGAGACCATGGCGGCCGACGTCGTCAGCGTGGTCATGATCCACGCCGCGGCGACTGTCTGCATCCAGATCGCCATATTGACCACAGCGCCTGCCAGCCATAAGCCGCGGAACGCTTTGTTGCGAAACGGCGCCCACGCCGAACCCTCGCTCATCATCACTCCTCGGCGTCTACACCTGTCAAAATCAGCGGGTTATTTATCCAGCGGTTGGCCCAGTCGCCCAGCCGCACGTGCGGGGCTGAGTTGGCGTGGCGCAGCGATGGTATTGCGCAGTCGGCCAATGCCTTCAATTTGCGCCTCGACCCGGTCACCCGGGCGCAAAAAACGCCCGCTTTCCAGACCCACGCCGTGGGTGGAACCGGTAAACACCAGGTCGCCAGCACGCAGACTGATGCGTGCATCCAGATAATTGAGCAACTCATCCAGGGGGAAAATCATCTGCCGGGTATTGTCCTGCTGGCGCAGTTCATAGTTGACGCTCAGGCGCATATCCAGAGCCGGTTGCCCCGTGACTCCCAACTCGTCCGCCGTCACGATCCAGGGACCTGCCGGCGTGGTGCGGTCCATGGCTTTCTGGGTCAACAGGTCCAGGCGACCGATCTGCTTGCCGGCATCCCGGGCACTGATGTCATTGCCCACCGTGTACCCCAGCAGGCAGTCGCTGGCATGGGGTTCCTCCAGCAACGGCCGGCCCACCACTGCGACCAGTTCGACCTCGTAGTCAAGCTGGGTGGTCAGCGGCGAATAATCGATTTCGTCATAGGCACCGACCAACGCTGACTCGGGTTTCATATAAGCCAGCGGGTGCGCCGGCGCATCACTGCCCAGGCGCTTGAGGTGGCTGAGGTAATTGAGACCCACTCCAAAAACCCGAGCGCCAGGTTCCAGCGGCGCAAGCAGGCGCGCAGCTGACAACGGCAACCATTCGCCACTCAGGTCCAGGGCATCTGGCACAAGATCAGCACCCAGCCCGGCCCAGTGGGAAAACGGCGCGTTGATCCGCCGCCAGCGCTCAGTGTGCTCATCGATCAATGCCCAGAACGCCTGCCCGGCAACCTCGACCCGCGCCAGGCGCATGTCAGTGCTTGGCCAGATAGATCGGCAGGTACTCGGCGTCGAGCACTTCTTCCGGCGTCTTGACGCTGGCACCGAGAATCGGGCCGACCATTTCGTGGCCCCACAGGCTGAGTTTTTCCGGGTTCAGCTCATAGGGGTCGCCTTGCCATGGCTCGATTTCAGCAATGGTCTCGAAGGCGAAGCCGGACGGAGTGAAATGGTAGAACGACAGGTGCGGGTCCTGGGCATGTTGGCCGAGGGTCATCATCATCGGCAGCTCGCGCTGGCGCACGATGTCGTAGGTTTCACCAACATCACGCACATTGCGCACAAACAGCCCGACATGCTGCACCCCCATGCGTCCCGGCCCGTGGCCATAGGCAATGTCATGGCTGGTGTGATGGTTGAGCTTGGATCGGAAGAAGCCGGTTCGCCCTTTGCCCGCGCCAGCGCCATACCAACTGAAACCCATGACATTGAGCAGGAAGTGTTCCAGTTCCGGGGTGTAGTCCGGGGTGATCAGCACCACATGGCCCGCTCCCCGTTCGTCAGCCAAAAAACCACTGTGTGGACGCCCTGGCTGGAATGAGCGCGGCATCCATTTTTGCCCGTAAAACAGTTCATGCTGATAGCCCACAGGGTCGCGGAAGCGCACCAATTCGCGCACGCCGCGCTTTTCGCACAACTGGGCATCGCCACGGCTGTATTCGACATTGGCCGCCGCCAGCTTCTTGATGCCATCTTCGAAGGCCATGCGTCCCACCGCTTCCCAGCCGATGTAGGCAATTCGGTCGACTTTGCCTGGATGGAAAGCGAAGCGATGGCGTCGATCGTCGATTTTGAAGTACAGCGACTCCGGGTCACTCTCGGGGTTCTTACCGATGCCAAAGCCCATCACCTGCGGGCCGTACTCACGCCACGCCTCGAGATTGGGGGTTTCGAAGCCCATGTAACCGATACCGATGATGTCCACGTTATTCACCTTGTTATTGTTCGAGATGAGGCGGTGCCCGTAGCGCCTGACTTGCCACCTGTCATGATGCCGCGTGTGCTAGATCGCCAGTAACCCGCCGTCGATGACGAAGTCTGAACCGGTGATGAATGAAGCCTCGTCCGAGGCGACAAATACCGCCATGGCCACCACTTCCTCAGGCTCGCCGGGACGGTCCATCAATACACCGTCCAACAGCATGGCGCGCATCTTGGGGTCTTCCAGAAACGGCCGGGTACCCGGTGTAGCAACAAACCCCGGGCTCAAGCTGACCGCACGGATGCCGAACGGGGCCCCTTCCACGGCCAACTGGCGAGTGAACGACACCACCGCACCCTTGGCCGCCGAGTGGGCGCTGATGCCAGCGACTTTCGAGCCGCCCCAGGCTGCGGTGGACGATACGTTGATGATCACCCCGCGCTGCTCGGCCAAATGGTGCCAGGCATACTTGGTGGTATAGAACAGCAGATCGATTTCGTTGCGCATGGTGTAGTGCCAGTCTTCGATCGACAGCTCACTGACCAGCCCGAAACGCGCGGCGGAAGCATTGTTGTAGAGGATGTCGATGCGCCCATGCTCCGCGACGGCGGCATCGATCCAGGCCTTGGCCTGTTCGTGATCGCCCAGGTCCACGGGTGCCGAGCCATACAGGGTAAAACCCTCGGCCCGCATCAAGGCTGCCGTCTCCTCGTGGCCCTCGGCGACAAAGTCGCAACCGACCACAATGGCCCCCTCGCGGGCAAAACGCAGTGCTGCAGCCCTGCCCTGGCCACCGCCGGTACCGGTAATCAGCGCGACCTTGTTTGGTAAACGTCCCATTAGCACATCCTCACCTCAGTGGTTATCCCGTGACGACTGACGCTCACGCCCTCAAACGGCTTCATCTTCCGGGGTAATGGGCTCGAGCCAGATGGCCTCCGCGGGGCAGGCGGCAGCACCTTCACGGGCCTCCTCCTCCAACTCCGGCGGGACACGGGCGTCGTCGAAGTACACCATGCCATCGGCATCCAGCTTGTACACGCTGGGGCAAATCGCGGCACACAAACCATAACCACAGCAGCGGCTACGGTCGGCCACGGCTTTGAATTGCGCTTTTTCTGAACTCATTTTTTTCTCCTTTATCAGGTCCAGCCTCGGCAAATTATGAACACTTATTTATTTTATGTGCAATTAATTTTTAGCACGGATATGCTGGAGTCACCTGAACACCTGTGGGAGCGAGCCTGGTCCGGGCGGCGTTCCAACGATGAGGCCGGGACATTCGGCATGAACGTCGCCAGTCAGGCCGCTATCGCAAGCAGGCTCGCTAGCACATGTTGAACACGGCCGGACCAGATTGATTCAAAGGCAAGTTGCACGCAGGAAATTCGTTTGTCTGTGAGTCAGATAGCAGTGCTGGACAAAGCGTGATTTCTGATTTTATTCTGAATACAAAACCAGATTCTGTTTAAAGAATCTGCTGAGGGTGGTCCACATCGCCACCTGTAGCAGTGCTTGGCTCAACAAAACCTATAAGGAAGCCAACCCGATGCACCCGTCCAAAAACGAAGCGGCAATCGATCTGCGCGAATTCCGGCAGAGCTGGAAAATCCTCATTTTGTCTGTCGCCGGTGTCGCCATCAGCATCAATGCCGCCCTGCTCTACGGCTTTGGCACATTGGTCGTGCCGTTGGGTGATGCCTTTGGCTGGAGCAAAAGCGAGCTGCAGGCCTGCATCACGTTCCTGTTTGGCGGCGCCGTGGTGTCCCTGCAGCTGGTAGGCTGGTTCAACCTGCGCTATGGCATGAAACGCGTCACGGTCATTTCTCTGCTGTTGCTGTCGCTCGGCTACCTGGCGACCACGCAACTGACCCAGTCTATATGGTCGATGTACATCGCTTTTGCGTTGCTGCCTATCGTCGGCATGGGCGCACTGGCCGTGACCTGGACGCAGCTGTTGAGCCTCTGGTTCGACCGCAATCGCGGCCTGGCGCTGGCCATTGGTCTGTCCGGCACCGGCGTCACCGCCGCCACCATTCCCCGCCTGATGGCCTGGGGCATTGAACAATGGGACTGGCGCGCGGCCTTCGTGATTCTCGCGCTGCTCAACCTGTTGGTGCTACTGCCGTTGATTCTGCTGTGGTTCAAGCTGCCCGCTGCGGTGGGTCACCGTGATGACGGCAGTGCCCTGGAGCAATTGCCCGGCATGGGTTTTCGTGAAGGCATGGGCTCGCTGAAATTCTGGACCTGCAACCTGGCACTTAGCCTGGTGATTTCTTCGATTGTCGGCATGGTCACCAGCACGGTGCCCATGCTGCAAGCCAGGGGCTTGTCCGCTGCAGAGGCCGCCACCATTTTCAGTGGTTTCGGTATTTCGCTGATCTTCGGCCGCATGTTGATCGGCTACTTGCTCGATCGCCTGTGGCCACCGGCAGTGTCCGCGCTCAGCCTGGTGCTGCCCGCCGTCGGTTGTTTCATCTACCTGAGCCCCACCACTGAATTTGCGCCGCTGATGCTGGCTGCAGTGTTGGTCGGTTTTGGCGCCGGGGCAGAGTTCGATATTGCCGCGTTCCTGATCGCCCGCTACTTCGGCTTGCGCGAATACGGTCGTCTGTTTGGCGTCCATCAGGGTTTGAATACCGTGGCCTCGGCGCTGGCGCCACTGCTTTTCGCGTACATGCTGGCACGCACCGGTTCGTACACCGCGATGCTGGTGTACAGCGCTGCCTGCTGCCTGATCGGCCCCCTGTTGTTACTGACCCTGGGGCGAGTGCCGCATTTCAATGCGCAAATAGTTCCCAGCCAATCCTGAGCCCCCAACAAGAATCGGAGCAGACCATGCCCACTTTGACGCTTATCGAACACAACGGCACCGCCCACCAGGTCACAGGCGACATCGGCCAATCGGTCATGCAGGCCGCTACCTTCGCCTCGGTGCCGGGCATTTCCGCCGACTGCGGCGGCGCCTGCAGCTGCGCCACCTGCCACACCTATGTTGACGAAGCCTGGCTGAGCACAGTGCAAGCGGCAGAAGGCATGGAAAACGACATGCTCGAGTACGCCTTCGAGCGCCGTGACAACAGCCGCTTGAGCTGTCAGTTGATCATCAGCCAAGAGATGGACGGCATGGTGCTGCACCTGCCGTCGTCGCAATTCTGAATGCGCTTGAAGGAGCTCTCATGACCCTAGCCTCAGTCGTTATCGTCGGTGCTGGCCAGGCCGGTTTCCAGGTCGCTGCCTCCCTGCGTCAGGAAGGCTATGACGGGCGTATTACCCTGATCGGCGATGAGCCAGGCCTGCCCTATCAACGACCGCCGTTGTCCAAGGCTTATCTGCTCGGCAAGATCCAATCGACCAATCTGCTGTTTCGCCCCGCGGATTTTTACACCACCCAGCGCATTGAATTGCTGCATGACCAGGCGACCGCCATTGACCGCCTGAACCGACGCGTGGTGTTGGCCTCCGGTGATGCTGTCAGTTACGACCATCTGGTCCTGGCCACCGGTGCACACAACCGACCACTGCCGGTGCCCGGCGCAGAGTTGCCGCAAGTGTTCGGCATCAAGACCAAAGCCGATGCTGATGCCCTGGCGCCGCTGGCCAAGGAAGCGCGCAATGTGGTGGTGATCGGTGCCGGGTTTATCGGCCTCGAATTCGCGGCGGTGGCCGCTGCCCTGGGGGCTAACGTGCACGTGCTGGAACTGGGCGAGCGCCCCATGGCTCGTGCCGTGTCGCGGGAGATGTCCGAGTTGTTTCGCCAGTCCCATGAAGCCTGGGGCGTGCATTTTGACTTCCGCCAGGGCTTGAGCCGCATCGATGGCGACAACGGCCGGGTGTGCGCGGTGCAAACAGGTGACGGACGCGCTCTTCCCGCAGACCTGGTGGTGTTTGGAATCGGAGTGATCCCCAATGCGCAACTGGCGACCGAAGCGGGCCTGGACATCGAAAACGGCATCAAGGTCGACGCCAGCCTGCTGACCTCTGACCCGCGAATTTCCGCAGTGGGCGATGTCGCCAGTTTCCCCTGCCTGCAGAACGATGAACAGCACACCCGCCTCGAGTCGGTGCAGAACGCCATCGACCAGGCCCGCGCAGTGGCCGCACGATTGATGGGCAAACCGGCGCCCTACAGCGCCCTGCCCTGGTTCTGGACCGATCAGGGCGACTTGAAGCTGCAGATAGCCGGGCTCTCCAATGGCTATGACAGCACCGTTGTGCTCAGCTCTGTCGAAGACAAACAAGTCTCTGTGCTGTGTTTCCGCCAAGACCGCCTCGTGGCCGTAGAGTCCTGCAATCGCATTGGCGACCACATGGCCGCGCGCAAGCTTCTTGCCCGCGCGCCCAAGCTGACGGCCGCCGAAGCCGCCGCGGATGGGTTCGACCTGAAGGCCTGGGAAGCAGCCAATCGTGACTGAGAGCCGCACGGACCTCTAAACCCGCAGCCGCGCCCGCCTCAGAGCTGACGCGGCTTTTTTTTTGCACAACGACTGGAGCGATGCAATGAACAAAGTCTGGTTTATTACCGGAGCGGCCCGAGGTCTTGGTGCCGCCATTGCCAAGGCCGCGTTGGCCGATGGTGACCGTGTGGTGGTCAGCGGCCGGCGTATCGAACCGCTGACCAACGTCTTCGCCGAGTACGGTGAGCGC
Source organism: Pseudomonas sp. VI4.1 (assembly GCF_002029345.1). Lineage (NCBI taxonomy): Bacteria > Pseudomonadati > Pseudomonadota > Gammaproteobacteria > Pseudomonadales > Pseudomonadaceae > Pseudomonas > Pseudomonas sp. VI4.1. The sequence continues at coordinate 159,325 of NZ_MULM01000183.1, read as the reverse complement.
GTGTTGGCAGTGGCTCTGGATGTGACCGACGAGGCCCAGGCGCTTGCCGCCGTAGAGACTGCCGTCGCGTTTTTTGGCCGAATCGATGTGTTGGTCAATAACGCCGGTTATGGACAACTGGCGCCCTTTGAAGAGAATTTCGCCAGCGACGCCGACAAGCAGTTCGCGACCAACGTGTTTGGGGTGTTCAACGTCTGCCGCGCCGTATTGCCCGTCATGCGTCAGCAACGCAGCGGCCAGGTATTCAACCTTTCATCGATGGGCGGCGTGGTGGGGATGGGCGGTGCGGCGCTGTACTGCGCGTCGAAATTTGCCGTGGAAGGTTTTTCCGAATCCCTGGCCCTGGAGGTGGCGCAATTCGGCATCAAGGTCACGCTGGTGGAACCCGGCGTGTTCCGTACCGACTTTCTCGACCCCAGTTCCGCTGTCTTCGGCACCCGTGGGCTGGAGGATTACGCCGCCTTCACGGCCAAGGTCAAAGGTGCTTCCGCCGCCTACAACCACCAGCAAACCGGCAACCCGGCGAAACTGGGCGACGCGCTGGTGCACCTGGCCAACAGTGAACACCCACCCTTGCGTTACCTGGCGGGCTCCGACGCTTATCAGCAAGTCAGCGACAAGCTCAACAAGATGCTCGCGCAAATCGAGCAGTGGCGGCCGTTGTCCTGCTCCACCGACGGGGTTTAGCCGCCGGTGCGCACAGCCTTTTTGACCAGGCTGTGCGCACGCGGGATGTTCAACGATTACTGGTTGATGAAGTAACGCACGAACAACCTCCCTTCTTCGAATCGGTACAATTCGATCGTTTCGATGCCACCCTCTTGCTCGCGAAATGCATTCAGGTGATGGCAGGCCGCTTCAATACCATTGACGATGCACTGCCGCACCTCGACGCGAATCTTCGGTTGCTGCTGCAACCACATGCCTTCCAGCACCTGCCAGGCATCATGCTGTGGCTTGCCGACGTATTCGATACTCAAGCCATTGGCCGAGACGCTGCGATAGTGGTCAAAAAAACCCTGCTTGTCGCCCCTGTTCCAGCAGTCGATCTGACCGTGCAGGAAGTGTTCGATTGCTTGTTTGTCCATGCTCATATCACGTTCATCCTCAAGTGGGGTCAGGCGTGTTGCCGTTGCTGCAGGTTTCGCTGACGCGCCAGGAATGCCGGCTCCATCCTCAACCACAGCAGAATGGTCGGGCCGATGATGGCGCAGCAGAAGCAGCACACCAGCACCGCTGAATAGCTGCCATACAGATCGTAAAGATGGCCGAACAGCATCGGCACCAGTCCGGAAACAATGGTGATCAGGCACAGGTGCAGGCCAAAGATCCGTGCGTAGTCTTTCAGGCCGAAATAGCGCGCCATCAGGAATGCCGCCAGGTCGAACTCAGCCCCGGCGCTGGCGCCGATGCACAGGGTGGCCAACACCAGCAACGGCGTGTTCTGCGCCCCGCCAAAGAGAAAGATCGCGCAGCCCAGCGCGGGCAGTGCCAGGCTCACGGCAGCCACCACGGAAGGTGAATAGCGGTCTAGCAGATAGCCCACCAGCAAACGTCCGCCGATGATGGAAATACCAAAGGTGCTGAAAATCTGACTGGCTTGCTGGGCGCTCAAGCCCTTGCTTTGCAGCATCGGCACCATGTTGGTGACCATGCCGACAGTCAGCGACACCGACAATATCAACGCGACGTTAAAGCCCCAGTACATCCCTGAGTGCAACGCTTGCTTGAAGGACATGCCGGTCAGCTCCGGCTGCTCCTTTTGCGTCGTCGCATCAGGACTGGCGTGCTGCACCGGCATGCGCAACCACATCAATGACAATGGCAGCGTAAACAGCAAGGGCATCGCCCCCAATGCAATGAACCCGGCTTGCCAGCCATAGGCGGCAATCAGCCGCGACAATAGCGGCGGCAGAATCATCGCCATCAATCCAGTGCCACACAGAATCACTGCCAGCGCCAGACCACGGTTACGCTCGAACCAGAGGTTGACTAATTGCGTCCAGGTGATCGCAATGGTGCCGGCGCAAATGATCGGCATGCTGAAAAACGCCAGGTACAACCAGCCGATCGAGCCTTGAATCCGGGTGATAGCAAAATAACCGACTATCTGCAGCACGATCGACACAATCGCCACTCGGCGCAGGCCGTAGCGACGATAGAGCCAGCCGACCAGTTGCGTTGAAATCGCCACCCCGGCGAACAGAAAGGGAATCGATGCCTGCAAGTCGCCACGGCTCCAGCCGAAGGCTTGTTCCAGCGGAATCACCAAGGTACCGAAGGCATACAGCAGCGCAGCGGTAATGCTGGTGCAGATGCCAAACAGGCCCAGCACCACCACGCGCCAGCCGCGCTTGAACTCGGAAAAATCATTGCCACCGTGGGCCGTGGTGCTGCTGTTGCGTGTCTCAGTTGTCATGAGCTGACTCCCGGCGCGGCCCGCCATCGCGGACGCGCGACATGATTAATGGCCCTTGAGGATTTCTTCGACCTTGGGCAGCGCGATCATGGTGGCGCCGCCATCCACCAGCAGCGAGGTGCCGGTGATATAGGAGGCCTCGTTGGAGGTCAGAAACAGTACGGCATTGGCAATGTCGGCTGACTCGCCCAGGCGACCCACAGGGAAATGGGCGGCGAGTTTATGTGGCAGTTCATTGCCCAGGGTTTCGAGCATGTGGTCCGTGCCGATCAGCCCGGGCTCGACGACGTTGACCAGAATATTCATGGCGCCGAATTCCACCGCTAGGCCGCGGGCGAAGGCATTCATGAAGGCTTTGCTGGAGCCATACGCAATCAGGCGAGGGGTGTATTTGCGGTTGGCTTCGCCGGAGGAGATAAAAATCAGCCTCCCTTTGTCGACCGCTTTGGACAGGTAAGGCGCACTGTCCTTGGCCAACCAGAACAACGATTGAATATTGCTGCGAACGATGTGATCGAAGGTGTCATCGGCCATTTCGGCGATCAGTCCGTGACTGGTATCGGCGGCGCAATGCACCACGATATCCAGGCCACCAAAATGGGCTACGCCACCTTGCACCATCGACTTGATCGCCTCGCGGTCGGCGATGTCGCCACCGACCAGGCAGGCTTCACCGCCCAGGGCCTTGATTTGTCCGATCGTTTCTTCGCCGTATCTGGCGGTGCGTGCTGATACGACCACTTTGGCGCCCTCACGGGCATAGGCCAGGGCAATGGCACGTCCCATGCCTCGACCGGCACCGGTGACCAGCACGACTTTGTCGCGGAATTTCATCGTGATTCCTCATTGTTATTGAACCCTGTAGGAGCGAGCTTGCTCGCGATAAACCTGAGAGCGCCATGGGGTGTCAGACTGGGCGCGTTATCGTTCACGTCCATCGCGAGCAAGCTCGCTCCTACAGGGGGGGTTACAGGTCTTTGCCTGGCACATTACGGGCCGAGCCGTTACGGCGGTCCGATTCGCCCCAGCCCAGCCAATGCGAAGGCTCACGGGTATCACCCACCCGACGCCAACGTCCTTCCTGCTGCGCCGTGATCGGGAAGCCGCCGACGAAGTCGATCATCTCGCCCTTCTCATCGGGCAAAAACTCCCACTCTTCCTTGCCTTCCAGCACGATTTTGGCGGACTTCAGGAAGTAGCTGCCATCCTTGTGCTCGGTTTGTCCTTCGATATCGGTGGTGACCCGAACCTCGCCTTTTTCATTGTTGAAAATGGCATAGCCCAAGTGGTCGTGACCGACCATGAACGAACCGGTATCCCAGGTGCCGTCTTTATAGACGGTGACAAAGGACCACCAGATCACGTGCTTGTTGTTGTTCACCACCAGGTCTTTCTTGAAGTGGATGGCGCCGCCTTCGGCCAAGTAGAACTGGTCCAGTGCCATGGCGCCCTTGACCGGACGTCCCTCGCAGACACCGGCGATGTCCCACAACTGCGACACGTAAAAGGTGCCCCATTCCACGCCCGGCAAATACCACTGCAGGCCCGGACCGAGCAGACGGCCTTCAAGGTGAAACAGCCCTTCTTCTTTCCAGGTCAGACGTTCGCTGCTGGCGGTGATCTCCCAAGCGTTGCCGGGCTCACCCGGGTGGCTGGCCCAACGTGCGACATCGCCTTCCAGGCTATGCACAGGCAGCGGCGTCAGTGCCTGCCGGGCCATTTTTTCGTGGTCCATGCGCAGGTGGACGTTGTCGACGTGGTTGTTCAGATAGATGAACTTGGTCGGGTTCGGCGTGCCATTGGGCGCCATCAGCGAGCGTACGAATGAATAGATGTTGCCTTGATCGTCGCGTACCGAGCCGAACGGGGAACTCTTGCTCAGGTGCAGGCCAAAGAAGCCGCGTTCGGCGGACATCGAAGCGCCAGTGACCTTGTGCGGCCCAACCAGTTGTTGAAAGCCGAAATCACCGCGTTCTGGAATGGTTTTAAACGTTCTCATAATGCCCTCTGTTGTTTTTGTTGAGGCCTGGAAACGGATTTGCAGCCTGGTTCAGTCCCAGATCACCGGGAGCCTGGACACGCCGCGCAATTGCGCACCGCCGATCAGCGGCACAGGCTCGCTCGGGTCGAGGCGCAAATTGGGGAACAGATCGAGGATCGCATTGACCGCGCAACTGATCTCCACCTTGGCCACGAACTGACCGATGCACATGTGCGGGCCGAAGCCGAAACCAAAGGAGGGTTTGGGCTTGCGATCAATGTCGAATACATCGGGGTTTTCAAAAGCGTCTTCATCGCGGTTGGCGGACACCACCATGCATTGCACGAACGAACCCTTTGGGATTTTCACGCCGTGAAATTCCACTTCCTTGGCGGTTTCGCGCACCTTGAAAGTGGCTACCGGTTCAAAGCGGGTGGTTTCGTCCATCAGCTTGCCGATCAGTGAGCGGTCGGCCTTGACGCGCTCCAGCAAGCCAGGGGTGGTGAGCAGCAAGGTCATCACCGAACCGAACATGCGCGTGGTGGTTTCGCCTGCGGCCGGCAACAACGAGCGGGTAAAGGTGATGACCTCGTGGTCATCCAGCGTGCGCCCTTCGTACTCCGCGCGCAGCAAACGACCGACCACATCATCGCCCTGGCTGCCTTCGGCACGACGTTGCACCACGACCTCGGCCAGGGCGTCGTAAAGACCTTTGACGGCGATCCCTGCCTGGCGCCGCGCTTCGACCATTTTTCTCGGGTCGATCTGGTTGCCGCCGACAATGGCCAGGGCCCAGGCAGCGTATTGCTTGTACTTGGAGGGCTCATCCGAGGGGAAGCCCATCAAGGCGTACATGACGCGAATCGGCAGTTCGAGGCCGAACTTCATCAAGTCAGCTTTCTTCGCCGGCAACATCGGCTGGATGTACTCCTCGCGAATCACTTGATCGATCTGCGGGCGCCACTTGTTCACGGTCTCCGGCATAAACGCTGGCTGCAGCAAGGCGCGCACCTTGCGGTGCTCGTCACCGTCCATGGCAAGAATGATCAAGCCATCGAAAAACGCGCCCAGACCTTCGGCAATAAATCCACTGGTGTAGGTCGCACCATCGCGCAGAACCGTCATCACGTCCTGGTATTTGAACAAAGCGAAGGTCGGGCGAGTGCCCTGCTGGGTGCCGGCATTGGTCGGAACGCCGAACTGGGTGATGAAGTCGCCTTCATAGATCGGCGATTTCAGCCGTTGTTCGCGGCACACCGCGTGAATATCCAGGTCGGTGCCGCGGTACATTTCCGATACGGCGGAATAGGCGGTTGCCAGGTCCAGTGCTGCACTTTCGTTGCTCATCAGGATCTCCTGTCTTGTTTTTATTCTTCTTGCACACCAAGATTGCCCGGCTGCCATTCCATGGTATGCGGTTGTGTCTGCACCGGTAGTCCGCTTCGTTTGACTCAGGGTCAAACGATGGCGCTGAGGTATATGCTTCAAGTTGTGACCCCATTCAGGCATGAGGAGTACGAGGTGGCGGTAAAGGCAGGAGAAGGTGGCGAACAGGGCAAACGCAATACGATGAATCGCCTGCTCGCTGCCGCACGGGTGGAGTTCGCCAAAAAGGGGTTGGCCGGTGCGCGCGTGGAGGACATTGCCCGGGATGCCGGCGTCACCAAGCAGCTGGTCTACCACTACTACAACTCCAAGGAAGGCCTGTTTGTAGCGGTACTGGATGAGTCTTCGGACAACATCATGTCCGAGCTGGTCAACCTCAAAGTCGAAGAGCTTTCACCGCCGGTGGCGATGCGCGCTGTGCTCAATCATTTCTTCGACCAGTATCGTCTGGACCCCTTCCTCGGCAGCCTGGCGCTGGAGGGCATTCGCTACCATGATACCCACGAAACACCGCGTAACCATTTTCTGGAAATGGCACCGAAGCTGATTGCCAAGCTCGACGCGATTCTGCTGCGTGGTGCCGCCAGTGGCGATTTTCGCGCGAACATCAATCCGCGCCTGCTGCTGGCCAGCGCTTCGTTGGTGACCACTGGTTGGTTTACCAACCGCTATTCAATGTCGGCTCTCGCCGGGCTGGACACGGATTCGGAGCAAGGCATGGCCACCTGGCGTCAGTACTCGGCGGACTTTGTCCTGGCGAGTATTTCGCTGGGCGCAGAAAAAAAACGCCGATAGCGTTTGATCGCTGTCGGCGTTTTTCTAAAACTCAGTCGCTGACCTCTGTAGGAGCGCTTGCTGGCGATTGCGATTTGGAAGGCGACATCGATGTTGATCAATCCGCCGCCATCGCCAGCAAGCCGGCTCCTACAGGTCGATGTCCTTCAGTTAGCTTTTTTCTGCAAGTACTTGCTCACCCGCTTAGCCGCTAATCGCCCGGCCATGCCATTGACCCCACCGCCCGGATGAATACCGGCGCTGCCCAGATACAAGCCCGCCACGGGCAACGTATCGCCGCCCAGACCATGCGCAGGCCGCATGGTGCTCGAACGCATCGTGGTGGTGTCGATATGCACCACACAGCCATTTACAGTGTTCAAGCGCGCGGTAAAGTCCGGGGCCGCCTCGATGTGGCGGCCAATCACCTGCCCTTCGATCCCTTCGATGTAGTCATACAGCTGTTCCTGTACCTGGTCGGCCACCCGCTCACGCAATGCATCCCAGCCCTCGTTGGGGTTCACCGGCATCACCGGCGGATAGATGTACAAAACATCCTGGCCGGCTGGCGCTTGTGAGGGGTCGGCGGCGCTCGGTGCGGCCACGGTGATATAGGGCAACTTCGGCACCTCGCCACGGGCGCAGGCGGCGAAGTTTTCCAGCACCGCCTCTTCAGTGCCGATCAACATCACGGTTTTACGCAGATCCACGCCGTCGCCGCGAATGGCAGCAAAACGTGGCACGGAAATCTGCCCACGCAAGGCAACATCCACCTTCAGTGGCCCCGAGCCTTTGCCGTTGGCCGGTGCCATGGCGATGCGGGTGAGCAGGTGTTGCGGGATCTGGCCGCGGGTGACCATCTCCAGCGCGGGTTTGGGGTGGCAACCGGCGATGACCGCCCGGGCCGTAAACTGGCGGCCATCGGCCAGTTTCACGCCTTTGATCAGCCCGTCCCTGGCCACGATTTCACTGACGCTGGCCGATACAAGCACCTGGCCGCCCAGTTCTTCCAGTCGAGACTGCATGGCATTGCTCAACTGCTGCATACCGCCCATGACCCGGCCCACGCCAAAACGATGGAGGAACCCGAGCAAGGCGTAATAGATGCCACCGCCATCGGCGCTGATATCTCCCGCCAGGCCAGTGAGTGCGCACATCGCGGAAATGGTCACCGGATGCTCGAAGCGCTCACGCGCCGCCTGCCACGCAGAGCCCGTCATCAGCGCCATCAGTTCGGGCTTCAAGGCTTTGTGTTTGATCGCGGTGCCGAGTATTTTCAGCTTCACGCCCAGGTTCGTTTTGGCCGGGTCGACACGCATCATCGGCAGCGCGATATCGAGGAACATGTCGATGACCTTCATGAAATCGAGAAACGCCTCGGCGTCCTTGCTGCTGAAGCGGCGAATCTCGGCGGCAGTTTTCTCGCGATCGCGCCAGAAAACCAGCGACTGCCCATCCGGGTGCAGATACACATACCCCGGCGCCAGTTCTATCGATTTGAAACCATGTCGATCAAGCCCCAGTTCCGCCGGCACATGGGAATGCACACGCATCGACATCATATCGAGGGCACAGGGGTGTACCAGATGCTGCGGCGCTTCGGGGATCAGATAACCCGACGAAGCCATCCCGCCGACCTTGTCCAGCGCCTCGAGCACCAGGACTTTTTTGCCTTCCAGGCCCAGATAGCAGCCAGCCGAAAGGCCATTGGTGCCACCGCCGACAATGATCACATCAAAATCCGTGCTGCTCGCATTTTGGTTCTGGTTCATCAAATGCTTCCAAGTCGAAGTTCAACCACGGCGGCGTGCGGCAGCTGTGGCGGCGAAGATCAGCCGCGGCGCACCGCAAACGGTGCCCCGGAGCATGCGTTACATGCCGGTGCGACCCATCTGCGCAAACAGCGCGCGCATCGCCACCAGAGAGGGTGTATGGCTGCTGAACCCACCGTCGGCGACCAATGTGGTGCCGGTGACAAAGGAGGATTCATCACTGGCCAGGAACGCCACCACATCGGCGATCTGCCGGGGTGTGCCCAGTTCGGCGGTGCAGTGGTTGTCGCGCAGGATGTCGAGCAAGGGCTCAGGCATGGCGTGCTCCGAAGGCGCCAGGCCGATCTGCACGGCGTTGCCGCGAATGCCTTGCTTGCCGTACTGCGAGGCCACCATCCGCGGCAGCATCATCAGCCCTGCCTTGGAGGTGGCGTAGCCGGTCAGGGACATATCGCCCTGCATGCCCAGTCCCGAGGTGGCGAAGATAATCGACCCCTTGCCGTTCTCCAGCATCACCGGAATCACATGCTTGGTGCACAGCACGGCGCCACGCAGGTTGACGGCAATGGCGCGGTCCCAGGCCTGCATGTCGAGGTTGACGAAGTCGCGGTCCAGCTGACGTTGCTCGGCATTCAGGATCGCCGCGTTGTTATGCAGAATGTCGATACGGCCAAAATGCTGTTTAACCTGGGCAACCATCGCCCGCACGGCGTCTTCCGAGGACACGTCCGTAGCAATCGCCAAGGCTTCATGTCCGTCGGCGAGGAGTGATCGGGCCACGGCTGTGGCGCCTTCGAAATTGATATCGACCACCGCAATACTTGCACCATGCGACGCCAGCACCCGCGCGCACTCCGCGCCCAGGCCGCCACCGGAGCCGGTAATAATGGCGACTCGCCCTGCCAGTTTTCCTGTGCTCATGTCCTGTTCCTTATTGTTTTGGGAGGCGTTTTATTCGCCGGTAAAACGCGGTTCGCGCCGCTCGCTGAACGCCTGGGCCGCTTCGCGGGCATCCTTGGTCGGGGCCAGCAAGGCGAATAGATCAAGTTCCAGGTCCAGGCCACGTTTAAGGTCCATCTCCAGCGCCGCCCGTGCCGCCTGTTTGACAAACGCCGACGCGGTGGGTGGTTTGACGGCGATTCGTTGAGCAAAGGCCCCCACTTCGTCCAGCAGGCTGGCGTTGTCGCTGGCCAGGCGGCTGACCAGGCCAATGCGCTGGGCTTGTTCGGCGCCCACCCGGTCACCGGTGAGCAACATGTCCAACGCCTGACCCGGCGCCACCACCCGGGAAAGTCGTTGCGTACCGCCGCCACCGGGAATCAGCCCCAGGCCGGTTTCCGGCAGGGCGAACACGGCATCGGGGCTGGCGAAGCGGATGTCACACGCCAGTACCAGCTCCAGCCCACCGCCCATGCAGTAGCCATGAATGGCAGCGATTACCGGTTTGCTGACGCGATCCAGAGCTTCGATCCAGCGCACGTTTTCCATGCGCTGGCGCACTTGCAGGCTCGACTCCGGACCACGACGCTCCTTGATATCGGCGCCCGCACAAAAGCCCCGCTCGCCTTCCCCGCGAATCACGATGACGCGAATCTGCGGGTCTTGCTGCAACAGCAAAAGTGCCTGCGGTACACCCTGGCGAATGTCGTCGTTGATGGCATTGATCTGCCGGGGCCGGGTCAATACCACCCAGCCCACCATGGCATTACGCTCCAGGCGCACCGCATCGTTGATCAGCACGGGAGGCTGCTGGTTCGGCGCTGTACTCATACAGGGCACTCCTCGAACTCGAAGACCTGGCCATTGAGTTCTTGTGGGTCGATCTTGATCAACGCACGGCCGCCCACAGCTTCCGAGGATTCGATCCACTGGAACCGGGTGCCGCGTGAACGCAAATCTTCCGCCTTGGCGGCCAGATCGTTGACGCCGATGCGGATGTAGTACGGACCCGGGCCCCAGTTATTGACGTAGTGGCCGGCGTCGGTGTTCCAGTAGGTGGCCTCGAGTACATCGAGGGTCGCACTGTTCGGCACGGTGAACCCCATGCGCGCACGGCGGTAACCTTCGCTGCCGATGCTCTCGACCGGGCCGCTCGGTTCCCAGTCGAGGTTGGTCGACACCTTGCGCAGGGTTTCGTCGAGGTCGCGCACCAGAAAGCCACGGGCGGTGACGCGGACCATGTCGCCAGGCTTCTGATCGCGCGGCTGCATCGGCGGCAATTGATAGGTTTCCGGCGGCATCTGCAACGGCTCGGTCGGCATAATCTCAATGCACAGGCCACCATCCACATCGGGCTTGTAATACGGCTGCTCCGGTGTCGCACCCAGCCACAAACGGTCGAACGGCATCTCCGGGGTGCGCTGCGCCATGCGGAACGGCAAGCGACGACGCATCAGTTTGTCCACCAGCGCGTCGAACTTGTCCCCGTGCAGGGCCAGAACGATGGAGTGGGTGATCATCGGCCGATGATGCCCCTGGAAATCCTTCAGGCTTTCCAGAAAGTCATGGAACAACGGATCGCCGGGGTTCGGCCGATCCAGGTGCCATTGCGGTTCGATGCGCGTTGGCGACACCGCCAGGGATTTGTGCACCCGTAGAAAATGCGCAATGTACGGGTGATTATCGAACGCCTGGCGCCAGCGCTCGTGTTTGTAGATCCCGAGCTTGTCGACCAACATTTCCGTCATGCCGTCCGGGTCTGGAACCATCATGTCGGCACTCATCAATAACTCGAACATCTTTCTCTCCTTGCAATTGCCAGCCAGGGTCTGTGCCCGGCTATTAGTCAGCGGGCACGCCGGGGTAAGGCGAGCTCAGTCAATGAGTGGGTCGTTGCGCCGGTTGCGGGTTTACGCGGTTCTTGCTGCGTGCGGACGTCTTCAAGGTCGAGGGTCACCCCGGCCTTGGTGTTGCCCTTGGGGTTGAGCAGGTAATGCGACAGGGCCGGGATCAACACCAGCGCACCGAGCATGTTCCACAAGAACATGAAGGTCAGCAGAATGCCCATGTCCGCCTGGAACTTGATCGGCGACCAGGCCCAGGTAATCACCCCGGCAGCCATCGTCAGGCCCACGAGTGCGACGACCCGGCCGGTGAAGTCCAGCGACCGGCGATACGCAACCGCCAGGCTGCCACCGCGTTCCTGTACCGCCAGCTGCACACTGAGCAGATACAGCGCGTAGTCGACACCGACACCGACACCCACGGCGATCACCGGCAAGGTGGCCACTTTCAGGCCGATGCCCAACCAGACCATCAGCGCCTTGCAAATGATGGTGGTCATCAGCAGCGGAATCAGCGCCACCAGGGTGGCGCGCCAACTGCGGAAGGTCAGCAGGCAGAGCAAGGCCGTGGCGCCATACACCGCCAGGTACATGGTGATGATGCCCTTCTCCACCTCGATGTTGGTGGCGGCCTCGATCCCGGCATTACCCGCAGCAAGGAGGAATTCCACAGGCTGTTCAGCGCCAGCGGCGGTGTTGTTTTCCTTGGCGAATTCTTCAGAGACCTTCAATACCCGGCTCAGGGTGTCGGCCTTGTGATCTGCCAGGTAGGCAATCAATGGGGTCACCGAGCACTGCTGGTTGGTGATTCCCGGGGCCGAAATCATCGCCGCATCCACCGCCGAGTTGGTGATCGCCTGGTCACGGCTGATGCTCAGCCATTTCGGGCTGCCTTCAGCCATGCCGGAGCTGATCATGCGCACGGTCTCGGACAGCGACTGAGTGGTTTGTACACCCGGCGTCTGGCGCAGGCGCCAGGCCAGTTTGTCCATGCTTTGCAGCGATTGGTACAGACGGCAGCTGTCTTCATTGGTCTTCATGATGACCACGAACTGGTCGCTGGAAAGCCCGTAATGACTGGTGATGTAGGCGTTGTCGAGGTTGTAGCGCGAATCCGCGCGCAACTCGGGCGCGCCGGGGTCCAGATCGCCCACTTTGAGGTTCATCATCACTACGCTGCAACCCAGGGTTACCAGCAGTGACAAGGCGATGACCGCCGTGGCCCACGGACGTTCGGTGAAGCGGTCGAGGCTGTGCCAGAGGTGTCCGAGAAAACCTCGGTTTTCTGCCCCTGCCTGGTCTTTGGCGATGGCGATCCGCGCGGCTTTTTTACTGACACCGAGGTACGACAACGCCACCGGAATCAGCAGCAGCTTGGTGAAAATCAACACCGCGACACCGATGCTGGTGGTCAGGGCCAGGTCGCGGATCACCGGAATATCAATGATCACCAGCACCGCAAAACCGACGATATTGGTCAGCAGCGCGGTCAGACCGGTGAGGAACAAACGGCGGAAGGTATAGCGCGCGGCAATATATTTATGGGTGCCACGACCGATGTCCTGGAGGATGCCGTTCATTTTCTGCGTGCCATGGGAGATCCCGATGGCGAAAATCAGGAACGGCACCAGAATCGAGTACGGGTCCAGCTCGTAGCCGAGGATCTGCATCAAACCCAGCAGCCACACCACACCCGCCACCGCCACGCTGACCAGCAACAAGGTGCTGCGCAGGCAGCGGGTATAGAAATAGACGAACAGCCCGGCGATCAGCACCGATGCGCCAAAGAACAGCATGACCGAATACAGGCCGTCGATCAGGTCGCCCACCAGCTTGCTGAAACCGACAATGTGGATGCCCACCTTGTCACTTTCCAGCGAGCGGATCTGCGCTTCCAGTTGCTTGGAGAAATCACCGTAGTCCAGGGGTTGACCGGTCTGCGGATTGGTATCGAGCAGCGGCGCAACAATCATGCTCGACTGGCCGTCGTTGGCCACCAGGTTGCCAATGATGCCTGAGCGCATGATGTTGCGGCGCAGGGCCTGGATCGACTTGTCGCTGCCGTCGTAATCCGATGGCATCACCGCACCGCCATCGATACCCTCCTCCGTCACTTCTTTCCAGCGAACGATGGGCATCCACAGCGACTTCATCCAGGAGCGGTCGATACCCGGGATCAGATACAGGGTGTCGTTGACCTTCTGCAGCGCCAGCAAATAGTCGGCGTCGTAGATATCACCGGATTTGTTTTCGACCACCACGCGAATGCTGTTACCCAGACCCGGCAACTGGTTCTTGTAGGCCAGGTAATTCTTGATGTACGGGCTGGAGCTGGGAATCATCTTCTCAAAGCTGGCATTCACCTGCAGCCGTGTAGCAAAGAAGCCCAGCACCACGGTGGCGAGCAAGCAGGCAACGACGACCACCATGCGATGACGGAATATGACCCGTTCAAACCAGCCACCGGAGTTCTTGTCAAAGTCCTCCAGGTTGGCAATCACTGGCATCCCGCTGTTGAATTTTTGCTCGACCATTTTTTCTTTCTCGTAGGGGAATCGTGCCGACGGCTTTAGTTGGCCTGGGCGATATCGATGACCTTGGCGCCGCTGAAGCGCGTGACAACCAGGCTCCCAGCCTGTTTGGTGGCACTGGCTGCATACACCTCGCCCACCCGCGCATCTGCCAGCGGGGTGACCTGCAGACTCTGCCGATCAACGCTGACCAGTTGCCCACCCTGGCTCACGACGATCAAGGCGTTGCCCTGCTCGACGATGCTGACCAGGCTGCTATTGAGATGGGTTGCCACAGGCTGCCACTGCTGGCCGTCATCACGGCTGGAAAACAGATTGCCGCGCAGTCCGTAGGCCAACAGCAGGCCGTCGAAGGCACGGACGCCGAAGTAGGTGCCGGTGTAGGGCGTATCGATTTTCACGAAACGTTGCTGCTGACCGTCCAGACGCAACACCAGACCCTGTTCACCGCCGATATAAAAAGTGCCGGCATGTTCCGCCAGGCCATACAGGTGCATGCGCCTATCGTTGTCACTGCGCTCGATCCACGGCTCCCAGTTCTGGCCGTTATCGGTGCTGTGCAACAACATGCCAAAGGCACCCACGGCAAATCCGCTGCCGTGCTCATCGAACATCACATCCAGAAAGGGGGCGGCCAATACATCCGGTGTCGCCGAGGTACCGGCGGCCATGGCAACTTCCCTGAGCACCAGGGATGCAGCTTCATCGCCTTGTTCGGCCCGCGGGCCGTAGTAGGCGTTGAGCAAGGTCAACAGGCGGCGCCCGTCGAGTTGCACCTGCCAGGTGTCACCGCCATCTGTGGTGTGCATGACCAGCGCATCGTGACCGACGATCCAGCCATTACGCTCATCGCGAAACCGTACTTGCACCAGATCGCTGGAAACCGGACTGTCGACCTGTTGCCAGGTGCGGCCTTCATCGGTGGAGCGCTGGATCAGCCCGTGCAGGCCGACGCCGATCATCGCATCGCCAGCCCTGGCGACCGACAGCAAGGGGGCGGGCAGGCGTTCGTCGATCCGCTGCGCCGGCACGTCGAGCGAATCGGCCGACAACGCGACGGCGCTGTAGGCAGGCGCCGTCAGCAATGCGCTGGCGCCGATCGTCAACATGACAGCCAAGAGCAGGCGCGACGTGGAGAAAAGAAAAGAAGCAGGGCCAGGGCCAGTCATTATTTTTATTCCTTAACCATCCCGCGTGGCAAACACACCTGTTTTGCCTGCCAGGCTTGATGCGCAAACCGGCAGGCAGGACAGGTGAAATCACATCAGCGCTGGGTTACCCGAGCCACAATGGCTTCAGGATTCATGTCACGCTCGGAGAGTGGTTTGTCGATGAACTTGTAGCCGCCTTTCAAACCATCGTTGAGCAACGCGTACATGCCTTTGTTGAAGTCATAAACGACGTTTTTCACGTTGTAGGGAATGTTCTTGTCATAGAGCTGAACGCCGCTGAGGAAGATCGAGCGATACAACGCGCCGCTCTTGTCCCAGGCGTCATACAGGCCTACGCCAAAGGTATCTTCATCCAGGTAGTAGGTGCGTTTACTGTAGACGTGGCGCATGCCCGGCTTCAACGTCGCCTCCACGACCCATACCCGATGCAGTTCCCAGCGCTCGTTCGCCGGGTTGGCGTGGTGCGGCATGAACTGATCTTCCTGCTTGCCGACGCCGAAGTAGAATTTGTAAGCGTTGTACGGGATGTACATCTCCTTGCGACCGACCAGCTTGTAGTCGAAGCGGTCCTGGCTGCCGGAGAACATTTGCAGTTCGTCGAACAGCGTCACACCGCCCTGGCTGGCCACCGGGGTGTCGAATGCAAATTCGGGTGCCAGTTTTACCCGGCGCTGGCCAGGAGAATAACTGAACGAACGGCGGGCCTTGGCCAATGGATCGAGGAAGTCGGTGAGGACCACCACTTCACCGGAACGCCGCGCCGGATAGTCATTGCGCGAGAATACCCGGGCATACATCAGTGGATCGCGATCCGCTTGAGTCACCTGGTAGTACGGGGTTTCTTCGAATGTCGCCTGCTCGGCAGTCTTGGTGACCGAACCATTGGCGTCGACTACCCAGCTGTTGGACGAAGACGTGGTCGAGTAGCCGGTGCCGATCTTGTACCGTACTTGCTGGTTCCACATCACTTCGTTGCCGGTCTTCGGGATCGGGAACGGCAGGCCGCCACGGCAGGATGGATCGACGGCCAGGCCGTCTTTCTGGACCTTGCAGCTGCCGGCGTTACGCACGGTGGCATCGAGTACCGCCTGGGGATAGGCGGTCGTGCGATGGCTTGGGTAAATGTCGATGTAGTAGGACGGGTACTTCTTGATCAGGGTTTTCTGTCCTTCGCTGAGCTTGTCCGCATACTTGTCGACGTTTTTGGCATCGATGCGAAACAGTGGCTTTTCATCCTGAACCGGTCGACCAAAATCCGCTGTCGGGCTTGAACCCTGCCGGTGCGGTGGTCAGGCCACCCTCGTAAGCGGGGATCGTGCCATCGGCATTACCGGCCTGGATCGCGCCGAACTTGGTGAGGCTCTTGCCCAGGTCAGAGGCATCGCCAGCAGCGGTGGCTGCCAGGCTCCAGGTTGCAACACTCATCAGGGCGACAGTTAAAGCAAGTTGACGGTTCATGAACACGTTCTCCGATTCTTGTTTGATTTATCAGAAGGAGGTCTTGAAGGTGAAAGCCAGCCAGCCGCGGTCTTCGCCACCGACGTTGCCGTTACCGGCGACGGTGCCATTGGCCAGGTTTTTCGGTTGGGCCGCTGTGTCGGCATACCGTAGGCCGAACTCATATAACTGGGCATACGTGAGTTTGACGCCGACGGAGTAAGCCAGCGCACCTTCGCTGCCGCCACCGGCTGTGGGTGCGTTGCCGTGCAAGCCGTAATTGACGGTCAGTGGCACGTCCATATCCCAGGACGGGAAGATCGAAATGTATTGCGGAGTGTAGTTGACCGCGACTGCGTAGTAGTTTTTCGAGGAGCAGCCATCCGACTCACTGCCGGAGCCTGCAATGCCAGGGGTTCTGGCGTTGGTGCAAGCGTTTTTGCCGACACCTTTAAAGAGCTCTTCGTGTTCAGTTACGCGCTGCAAGTGGCTGTAGGCGAACTCGCCGACCAGTGTCCCGTTGTTGGAAATGAAGTTACGCGGCACGCCGTAAACGGCGTTGGCGATAAAGTGAATGGTGTCGCCGCGCGGGCCTTCATCGTCCAGCGCGCTGACGCCGGTGGCATTCAAGGCGCCGTTCATGCGGTAGGACAGTTCAGAACCGACCGCGACCGTATTGAACACGCGGGCAAAACTGAGACCGGCCAGCTTCACGCCACGCGGGTAAACAACCCGGTAGGACCCGGCGGCTGCCTTGATCTGCGGGGCCAGCCAAGGCTGGTAGTCGTCAAACTGGCGATAGTAGGCGCCGAACGTTGATTCGACCTCTTCGACATTCAGTTTGGCCATCACGCCCCAGTTTTTGCCATCACGACCGAAGCGTGAATCCTGACGCTGGAACGTCGCGCCATTGGCGGCCAACGGCAGCTGGTCCGGCCCTTCGAACAAAGGGTCGGCCGCACCGAAATAGGTACCGCCATAAGGAATGCGAGTGGGCTCCCATTCATAGAAGTATTGACCGGCAACCGAGAGGTGATCAGTGACCTGCGCCTTGGCCGAGATCTGGCCGACCGGCAGAAACACTTCCTTGGTTTCGATACCCGGGCTGGTCGACGCTTTCACGCCATCGCTGGGTGCCTGGGAGTAGGACACGGCATGCCCGCCGAACAACAGGCTCTCACCCCAATAGTTGGTATGGCGACCGACCTTCACGTTAACCGGCGTTTCGCCGATGTTGAAGTTACGCCAGACAAAGGCGTCGAGAATCTCACCCGACGGACCATTCATGTAGCGCTTTACTTCATCGCTGTAGCGATTGTTGTGGTAGCTGGTGGCGTAGCCGGGAACGTTACTTTTCACATCGTGATCGTTATAGGCCTGGTCGAACCAGCCTGCACCACTGAGGCGTCCACCCCACTCGTTGAGGTAGGAAAAGTCGAGCTCACTCAACACATCGAGACGATTTGTAACAATATCGCCTTTATCGAACTTGCCGTCGGACTCGTCGAAGTTCGGCGTGTTCATTATGCGACTGTCCTGGCTGTCGGTCCGCATACCCAGGTTGTAACGGACTGTGTTGTCCCAGCGCAGGCGATAATCGGGGTTTGGCAGATCGAACGAGAGCGCCATCACGCCAGGCGCAACGCTAACCAACATCAGCGTAAACGCACCTTGAGCTAGCAGCAGCCGACCCTGCTTGGTCTTATGTTTCATACACACTACCTTTTATTTTTATTTTTCAGCCGTTATGTGCGTTCAAACGATCATTCCAGCGATCTGCGAAACCCCACAGGACCGTTGAAATCGCGCTTGGACAGTCCGCTCAAGAGGTCTGGCACGCTACCAGGACCACTTCCTCCTCAGCTGAAAGTCACCGTAACGGATCCTCAAACAAAATTCCACATAAAGATTTCAATTCTCTATCTAGAATTTCGAACCCGAAAAGGAAGACATTCCATTTAGCTCAGGGCATCCCTAGCTGTAATACTGCACACAAAATCAATAAACGTTCAAATAATCTTTGACGATTTTTACCTTTGGGCTTTCAATAGCCCTGGCATACCCACTGAATTCGTGGCGTTCGGCAGCAAAGACGGCCATTGAACCGGCACAACAAAAACAACAGGAGCCACCATGAACATTGATTTGAGTGCCAAGCGCGTGATCATCACGGGCGCTTCCCGGGGCATCGGCCTGGCCATCGCCCGGGCTTTCGCGGCTGAAGGGGCACGCGTAGCGATCTGCGCCCGCAGCGAGTCAGCCGTGCGCAAAGCCGCAGAAGAGCTCTCGCAACATGCCCAAGCGGTCATTGCCCGGGTTGTCGACGTCACCGACAGTGACGGGGTCAAGGCGTTCGTGGCTGAAGTTGCACACGCCTGGGGCGGGGTCGACGTGCTGGTGAACAACGCAGGTCAAGGTCGTGGCGGCAATCTCGACACCCTGACGCCGGAAGCCATCCTTGAACACGCCAACATCCTGCAGATGGGGCATTTCCGTTTCGTCCAGGCCGTGGTGCCATTCATGCGCGAACAGCGCTGGGGGCGGATCATCGAAATAAACGCCCTGGCCGGGGTGATTCCGACACCGGACGGGATCCCTTCGGTGATCAACCGCGCCTCATGCATCGCCCTCTCCCGCTCCTTGGGCATGTCCCTGCCCAAGGACAATATCCTGGTCAACAGCCTGAACATGGGCTGGATCGATACCGGTCAGTGGGACCGTCATTACAAAGAGATGGGGCCGGGGGTCAGTCGCGAGGAGTTCGACGCCATGGTGATGAAAGTCGTACCGCTGGGGCGCTACGGCAAACCTGAAGACGTGGCGGGCATGGCGCTGTTTCTGGCCAGTGAATATGCCAGCTTCATCAGCGCAGCCTCGATCGACATCGCTGGTGGCATGGGCGGGCAAATTGCCTACTTCCCGACCCTCAAGCGCGATTTTGCCGCTGCCATTGCGGCACGTAACGCTGCCGGCGAATAACGCGAGCGCACATCGACAACCGCCAATACGGCGGTTATCACGGTGCGCACTGCGCACCCTCAACGTTGGCGCACCCGTAATGAACCTGCTGCTACCTGTTCTTGCCACACTCATCTGGGCCGCCAGTACGGTGGTCAATCGCCTGTCGGTCGGGGTGATTGACCCTGCGGCCATTTCCTTCTACCGCTGGCTGACCGCGTTGTTGGTGTTGTCACCCGTGTTGGTGCCCAGGGTATGGCGCTTGCGTCGTCAGATTCGGCTCCATCTACCCAAGCTGGGGTTACTGGGCTTGCTCGGCATGTCGCTGTACCAGTCGCTGGCGTATTTCGCGGCGCACACGGTGAGCGCAACCTCCATGGGGCTGATCCTGGCGACCATGCCACTGCTCACCGTGCTGCTCGCATTTCCGTTACTAAATACCCGACCGACCGCGACATTGCTGGTCGGTGCTCTGGTTTCGTTTGCTGGACTGATCTGGTTGCTCGCAGCAGGCGACTTGCCCTCGCTCTGGCAGCACGGGGTTGGCCGAGGTGAACTGATGATGTTGCTGGCGTCGCTGTCATATGCGCTGTACTGCGTGCTGGTTAAGCGCTGGCAGATTCCCCTGCCGACCTGGGAAAGCCTTTATGTGCAAATTATCTGCGGCACCCTGCTGCTGGTGCCGCCCTTTGTGCTGGCACCGTCGATAGACCTGACTGTCAGGAACATCCCGCTGGTGTTGTTCGCCGGGCTGTTTGCCTCGGCACTGGCACCCGGCTTATGGATGCGGGGTCTGCAAGCACTGGGTCCGGAAAAAACCGCCGTGCTGATGAACCTGGTGCCCCTGTTTACCGCGGTATTGGCGATTGGACTCCTTGGCGAAACATTGCACCTGTACCACGCGGTCGGCGGCGGGTTGATTTTGCTGGGGATCGGCTTGGCGCAATGGAAACCCGCGCGGGTCATGGCCGAAGCCGCGACCTAGGTGACCAACAAGGTATTTCGCAACTCCCGCAAGCCCGCGTAACTCAAACCACTGAAGCCTTGCAGATAGTCATCCAGCCCACCGTACTCGGCCTCGATCACCGCATAAGCGGCATTCAAGTATTCGGGCCGGGCATCCAATACCGCGTCGATCGCCGCTTCGCTGACCGGCTGGCCCACCATGCGACTCACAGCATTGCTCATCGCGTCCTGACGCTCTGCATCCAGCTGACTGAAACGCCGTGCCGAACGTACATAGTCGGCCATGATGTGTTCAGGGGCGACACCGAGGGCGTGCAACAGCAACATGACCGCCACGCCGGTACGGTCCTTGCCCGCCGCGCAGTGAATCAGCACCGCTGCATTGTCTTCGGAAAACAGTTCAAACAAGGCACGCAACCGGGGCGCCAACATGCCCGGCAGTTGCCGGTAAACCTCAAGCATCATGTCGCGTGCGCCCTCCACCACCGGATTATCGACCAGCATGGCGGCAATACGTGGGTCGGCACGCACATCGCCAATAACCTCCAGATGGAGATGCTGGATGGCGGATTCAGGCAAGCAGTTCGGGTAACGCTCACGCTCGCCCGCGCTGCGAAGATCGCAGACGGTCTTCAGCTTCAGGTTCTGGAGCGTCTGCCAGTCCTGGACGGTCAACCGATGCAACTGATCTGCACGCAATAGAGAATGGCCGCCAATGCGGCGACCACAGCGAGTGGGCATGCCTTTCAAACTGCGAAAGTTATCCGCGCCTTGAAGAATGAGATATTCCTGATCTGCCATGATCACCCCTCCAACAGGTGATGATAGGCTGGTGTGAGTGGCCGCGCGCCCTGCCCCAATGTAGTCGTTCGGCGAGGCTTGCGGCCGTGAGTCAGCAAGTGCACGGTATCAAAATCTTCGGCGGCGGCGAAAAAACGTTCCACCATCGGCTGTCCTGCCTGTCCCCAGTCGTCCATGTTCGACATCCAGGTCTGCATCCCCCACACCGGCCAGCGTCGCAATTGTTCCCAGGCTGCGTTCTGGTCAAGCACGCCTTCGGCACCGAGGCTGATCAGTTTTTCGCGGTAGACGCCGAGCAAACGCTGCGCATCGGTGCGGCGCTCTGCCACGGTCAGCGCGCCGAGCATGAAATAGGCGACATCACGCCAAGGCCGGCCATACCTGGCGAGCTGCCAGTCCAGCCAGATACGTTGACCGTCACTGCGTAAAAAGCTGTTGCCCTGGTGCGAGTCGCCATGGATCAAACAGCCGGGTGAAGTCTGCTCCCGCTCGAAGGCAGCCAATTCGTCGAAAGCATGGCTGAACAATTCCGGTGTCTCGTACATCCATTTTGGCAACAGACGCTGGTACTCCGGTTTGCGCAGATTGACCTTGATGTAGTTGTACATGCGCAGCAGGCCGTCGCTGTCCACCGGGTTGTCCATCGACACCGGCAGCCAGCTCTGACCCCGCAGCTGCGGATTGTTCCAGGTGGCCGCATGCAGCGTCGCCAGTGATTCCAGCCCCCGAGCGACGCCGTCCACACCCAGGTGATCGGTGCTATGGCCAAATTGCCCGACGGCCAGGCCGAGGTCTTCCATCATCACCAGACCTCGCCCGCCACCGTCGGCATCCCAGTCGGTGAAATAGGTGTTTGGCAGTGGCGCATCGGACCAGCCGCTCGCCAGATGATAAAAGCGCGCTTCCAGCTCACAGATATCGCCACTCTCGAAACCGTCGGACCAGTTAGACTTCAAGCACACATGTTCTGGAATACCGGCGCGCCGACCGACCTCGTTCAACTCAAGCCTGGCGCGCAATTTAGTGGTGTGACCGTTACGGACCTCCACCGCCGTCAACGCCAGCACCTCAATGCCCGGATAGCGCGGCTGCAATAACTGCGTGAGCCACGCCGCACTGATTTCGTTCAGGTGGCGTGGCAGGCGTCCGCTGCGCTGCGGGTATGGCCGCCCGGCGGCCATGCCCGGCAGGCTATCCTTCACGGCGTCAGCACCCGACCGGCGTTGGCCGGCACCTGCAGCTTGAGCAGCTCGATCGCGTTACCGCTGCGAATCCGTTCGCGGTCTGCCGTGGACAATCCGAGGCCTTCGGTCAGATCGCCATGGTCATAGGCGCCGCCAAAGTTGGTGCCGTACAACAGACGTTCCGCGCCCACCACCTCGGCGACACCACGGCGCAGGCCTGGCGCGTGTACGTCGAGGTCGAAGTAAAAGTTCTGCAGGTAATCCATCAGCGGTCGCTGGTTGCGCGAGTCCGGTGCCATGGCCCGGTTCAGTTCGCTCAGGCGCCCCAACTGGAAAACCGCCATGCCACCGGCATGGGTAATGTAGGTTTTCAGGGTCGGGAATACATCCAGCGCACCGCCGCAGATCAGGTACCAGAAAAACAGCGTTTCATCGACACAGTCACCGATGATGGAGGTGGTTTCGAACTTGTCGTCAGTGTGTTTTTCGCCCCAGTAAATCGATTGGTTGAAGCCGTGCACCATGATCGGCACGTCCAGCTGGGTCAGCTTTTCCCAGACTGGAAACAGGCGTTCGTCGTGAGCCTCCAGGCCGTTGAAGTTAGCCCCGCCGACGCACACGCCCTTGGCGCCTAACTGAGTCACCGCCCGTTCGATTTCCTTGGCCGCGTTCTGCGGGTCCGCGAGGTTGGCGTGGCACCAGAAATCGAAGTGGTCGGCATCGGCCCGGCAAAACGCCGACAACTCGTCGTTGCAGATACGCGCGTATTCGTTGGCAAAATCACCCGCCCAATACATAAAGCAATGGGACGGCGTGGACATCACCAGCTTGTCGACACCCCGTTCGGCCATCAGCTTGCGGCGGCTGGCGTGGCTCATGCGCGCCAGGATATTGGCCTGCGCTTCGGCATCCGTAGCCGCTTTGGCCGGTTGCTTGGTGCCGAGGGAAAAATGCCCCACGGTCAGCCCCTGCACCTTCATGAACGGCCCCCAGAACTCGTGGCGGTTGAACATGCCCTCAGTCAGCAAGTGGGCGTGGACATCAATCAGCATGGCGTTCTCCTTTTTGTAATTTGCCAGCAGGCCCAACGCTCCATTTGCAGGATGTTTGGGCCGATTTTAGGGATAACTGCATCGGCAATAATATAAACACATTTACAATATGTGTTTATATTATTATCACGAAAAATAAAATCACAACGACTGAATGAACGGCGCTGCCATCAAAACCGGCAAAAAAAAACGGCCCTCTCAGGCCGCAAAAGCGTGTCCAATCGATGCAATCAGCGCTGGGTCTCTTGGGAAACAATCGACTCAGGTTTCATATCGCGCTCCGATAACGGCGCGTCGTGGACCCGATAGCCGCCCTTGAGGCCGTCGTTGAGCAACGACCACATCCCTTTGTTGAAGTCGTAACTGACGTTTTTCACGTTGTATGGCAGATTTTTGTCATACAGCTGTACGCCGCTCTGGAACAGCGCGCGGTACAACACGCCGCCCTGATCCCACGCGTCATACAGCCCGGCACCAAAGGTGTCTTCGTCAAGGTAATAGGTGCGCTTGCTGTAGACGTGGCGTTTGCCCGGTTTCAGCGTCGCCTCCACCACCCACACCCGGTGCAGCTCCCAACGCTCGCAGGCCGGGTTGGTATGATGCGGCTTGAACTGCTCTTCCTGGCCGCAGCTGAAGTAGAACTTGTAAGCGTTGTACGGAATGTACATTTCCTTGCGGCCGACCAGCTTGTAGTCGAAGCGGTCCTGGCTGCCGGAGAACATCTGCAACTCGTCGAACAGGTTCACTCCCCCCTGGTTGGGGACCGGGGTGTCGTAGGCAAATTCCGGCGCCAACTTGATGCGGCGCATACCTGGGGTGTAACTCCAGGCACGGCGCGGCTGGCGTTGCGGGTCAAGGTAGTCGGCAAGGATGATCAGTTGTCCGGCGCTGCGGGCCGGGTAACTGTCCAGCGCCCAGGCGCGGTAGTACAGCTGTGGATCCCGATCAGCCTGTTTGACCTGGTAGTAAGGGGCCTCCTCCATGGTCGCGGACTCGGCGGTCTTGGTTACCGAACCTTGAGAATCCACCACCCAACTGTTGGACGACGCCGTGGTGGTGTACCCCGGGCCTTTGTAGCGCAATTGCTGGTTCCAGATGACTTCGTTGCCATTTTGCGGCAGGGGGAACGGGAGGCCTCCGCGGCACACCGGATCTACCGCCAGGTTATCCTTGGTGGCGCGGCAATCGCTGGCGTTGCGCACCGTGGCCTCCAGCATCTCCTGTGGGTACGCCGCCGTGCGGTGGCTCGGGTAAATATCCAGGTAGTAGTCGGGAAATTTACTCAGCAGCATTTTCTGCCCGCCACTCAGGCGGTCGGCGTATTGCTCCATGTTTTTCGAGTTGATGCGCAGCAGCGGTTTTTCATCCTTGAAGGGGTCGGCCCAGAATCCGCTGTCCGGCTTGAAGCCTGGTGGGCTTTGCTTCAGGCCACCGGTGTAAGGGGGAATGCTGCCATCGGCGTTGCCCGCGATAATCGCGCCGAACGGCGTCAGGGTTTTACCGATTTGTGCCACCTGGTCCGCCGGTGCCGCAGCCTGGCTGCAGGTGGCGATGTTCAACAGCGCCACCGCCCATGCATATTGTCCTTTCATAAACTGGTACTCCGCTTCTTGGCTTTTTAGATGGAGGTTTTGAAGGTGAAGGCCAGCCAGCCACGGTCGGTTCCGCCTACGCCGCCATTACCACCGACGGTGTCACCGGGGATGTGCTTGGACTGGGCGTCGGTGTCGGCGTAACGCAAGCCGAATTCGTAACGCTGGGCATAGGTCAGTTGCACGCCGGCAGACCAGGTCAGTGCGCCTTCGTTACCCCCGCCGGCGCTGGCGGCGTTCCCCGACAGGCCATAATTGACGGTCAGCGGTACGGTCATGTCCCAGGACGGGAATACCGACAGGTATTGCGGTGTGTAATTGACCGCAATGGCCGCGTAATCGCGAGTCGAACAGCCGTCGCGTTTACCCCCTGAACCCGGCGTGCCTGCACGTGGGTCGACGCAATTACTGCTGTTCTCGCCCAGGTAAAGCTCTTCGTGGTCGGTCACTTTGCGCAGGTGGCTGTAAGCAAACTCGCCCACCAGCGTGGCGTTATTGGCGATAAAGTTACGCGGTACGCCATACACGGCGTTGGCGACGAAGTGGAACGTATCGCCACGCGGCCCTTCGTTGTCGGATGGGTCGACGCCCACCGCGTTCAAGGCACCGCCCTTGCGATATGAGATCTCGCTACCGATCGACACCGTGTCGAGCACCGTGGAAAGACTCAGGCCGACCAGTTTGACGCTACGTGGATACACCAGGCGGTAGCTGCCGGTAGCGGCCGAGACTTCTGGCGCCAGCCAGGGTTGGTAGTCATCGAACTGGCGGTAGTACGCACCCAATGTCGATTGAATCGCGTCAACATCGTATTTGGCCATCACGCCCCAGTTGGCGGAGTCACGGCCGTATTTGGATTTCTCCCGGTTAAAAGAAAAACCTGGCGCTACCGGCAAGCGGTCCGGGCCTTCGAAAAACGGGTCCGCCGCACCGAAGTAGGTGCCGCCGTACGGGATACGGGTGTAATCCCATTCGTAGAAATACTGCGCGGCCAGGGTCAGGTTGTCGGTGGCCTGGGCCTTGACGGAAATCTGCCCGATGGGCAAGAACACTTCCTTGGTTTCGATACCGGGACTGGTCACCGCCTTGGCACCATCGAGCGGCGCTTGCGAGTAGGAAATCGCGTGGGCACCGAACAGCAACCCTTCACCCCAATAGTTGGTATGACGGCCGATCTTGACGTTCACCGAAGCATCGCCCAGGCGCAGGTTTTTCCAGACAAAGGCGTCGAGAATTTCCCCCGAAGGGCCTTCAACGTAGCGCTTCACTTCGGAGCTGTAGTGGTCGTTGTCATAACTGCTCTGGAAACCGGCGACATGACTGCGCACGTCATTATCGTGGTACGCCTGGTCGTACCAGCCGGCGGCGCTGAGCCGTGCGCCCCATTCCTTGCGGTAGGCAAAATCCAGTTCAGTGAGCAGGTCGAGGCGGTTGGTGACGATGTCGCCCTTGTCGAACTTGCCGTCGGATTCATCGTAGTTGGGGTTGTTCATGATGCGCCGGTCCTGGTCCTCCATGCGCATCCCCAGGTTGTAGCGCAGGGTGTTATCCCAACGCAGGTGAAAGTCCGGATTGGACAGTTCGATCGGCGCCGCCATCACCGCACCACCGTAACCCAACACCATTTCCCCGACCGCCAGCAGTACCACCGCCCGCCGGGCTCGCATGCGTCCCTGTCTACTCATCTTTTTCATGCAAACCACCTTTTGTTTTTATTGTCGTTCGTTTTGGTTGCGCCCTCGGTTTCAGGGCGCCACCGCTAGCGCCCGATGGGGTAGATGATGGATTTTTCCTGGGTGAACTCTTTGAGCCAGTTCGGCCCGAACTCGCGGCCCAGACCTGAACGCTTGAAACCGCCGATGGGTGCATAGGGCAGGCTGCCGCTGCCGCCGTTGAGGTACACGCTGCCGGCACGAATGCGTCTGGCCAGGGCGTAGGCGGTTGCAGCATCTGCCGAGGCCACGGCACCGTTGAGGCCAAAGCGCGAATCGTTGGCGATGGCGACGGCTTCGTCATCACTGTCGAAGCCGATCACCACCCCCACCGGCCCGAAGATTTCCTCCTGGGCAATAAGCATGTCGTTGCGCACGTCAACGAACAGGGTGATGTCGGTGAAGAAGCCTTGCCGCAGGTGAGCCGGCCGTCCACCGCCGCACACCAGCGTGGCCCCCACATCGCGGCCATTGGCAATGAAGTGCTCGACCTTGGCGCGCTGCGACTCGCGAATCAGCGGCCCCATCATCACGCTCGGGTCCGCCGGGTCGCCGACTTTCCATTGCCCGGCAATGGCTTTGGCGCATTGCACGAATTGCTCGCGTACCGAGTGGTGCACCACAAAGCGTGTCAGCAGCGCACAACCCTGCCCCGCATTCACCGCCAGCCCGGCGATGGCCCCCAGCGCGGTGGCCTGTATGTCGGCATCGGCGCGCACGATCAATGCCGATTTGCCGCCCAGTTCCAGGTGCACGCGCTTCAGAGTCGGCGCCGCCTGGCTCATGATGCTGACGCCGACGGTTTCCGAACCGGTGAACGAGACCATGTCCACCCGTGGATCACTGCTCAACAGACTGCCCACCTCAATGCCGCCGGTGACAATGTTGAGTACGCCCTTGGGCAAACCGATCTCTTCGGCGATCTGGCCGAACAGCAATGCCGAGTACGGGGTAAACGGCGAGGGTTTGAGCACCAGCGTGTTGCCGGCCAGCAAGGCCGGAAACACCTTGGCCAGGTTGAGCAAAAACGGAAAGTTGTAGCCGGTGATGCCGGCCACCACGCCAATAGCCTCGCGCTCCACCGTACCGCTGCCGAGAATCATCGGCCCCGTCGGGTTGAACGGATCGGGATTGGCCTGCACCGGGATTTGCAGGCTGTCGCTGAGCAGCGACTGCTCGATCGCCGTCAGCACATGGCTGAGTGGCATATCCACCTGCATGGCGTACGTCACGCCTTGGGAGCAACCGACTTCAGCGATGATCAGCGCGGCAATCAGCTCCCGCTTGGCCACGAGGGCGGCGTGCATGCGCCGCATGTAACCCGCTCGCTCGGCCATGCTCAGCCACGGCCACGGGCCGTTATCGAAGGCGCTGCGCGCGGCGGCAATGGCCGCATGGGCGCTGTGCAGATCGCCTGTCGGGGCATGACCGATGACCGCTTCCGTGGCCGGGTTGAGCACTGCTTCACGAGGACCATCGGCAGCCACCCAAGCGCCGTCGATGTACAGCTTGTCCAACTGGGTGAAGGGAACATTCATGGGGTTGGATCTCCTGAGATTTTGCCGGTAATCAGTTCCGCGGCGCGCATGGCGATGGCCATGGCCGGGGCATTGGTGTTGCCGGACACCAGGCATGGCATCACCGAGGTGTCGACCACACGCAAGCCCTCTACGCCCCGTACACGCAGTTCGGGGTCGAGTACCGACGCACTGTCGGCACCCATGCGACAGGTGCCGGAAACGTGATAGGCGGTCTGACCGAAGCGGCGGAACGCGGCAAGAATCTGCTCGTCGCTTTCTACCTTCGGCCCGGGCGTCAGTTCACCGACGATGAATGGCTTGAGTACCGGCTGCGCGGCCAGGCGGCGGAACCAGCGAAACAACGCGATCGCGGAGGTGCGATCGATCTCGGCGCTCAAGTAGTTGGCGTTGATTTGCGGCGGTACCGCGGCATCCGTCGATTGAATGCGCACCTCACCCTGGCTCTGTGGGCGCAGGAAATAGCCGCCGATGGTCAGGCCGGGCTGCTTGTCGATTTCGACCTTGTTGCCGTCGCCGTTCATGGAGTAGAGGCTGACGCCAATTTGCGCATCCGGACAATCCAGCTCCGGCTGGGTCTTGATAAAACCGCCGGCCTCGTGGGCGGCGTGGGTCATCGGGCCTTTCTTGCGCAAGAAGTATTGCGCCACTGCACCGAGTAACCCAACCCCATGGAAGCAGTGGTTGAAGCTGCCGCTGGTGACCCGGTACTGCATGGCCATGTATACGTGCTCACGCAGGTTGCGACCCACCTCGGGCGCATCCTGCAGCACGGTGATACCCAATGAGCTCAATAGCTCGGCCGGGCCGATACCGGACAGTTGCAACAGCTTGGGTGATTCGATTGCTCCGGCGCATAACAACACCTCACGGCGAACTTCGAAGCGGGTCTTGCCTTCGACGCCGTCGACGCGCACGGCACTGGCGCGCCGCTGGGTGAACTCGATGCGCTGCACGTCGGTGCCGGTCATTACGGTCAGGTTCGGGCGGGCGCGAACCGGGTCGAGGAAGGCCCTGGCGGCACTGAAACGCTGGCCCTTCCAGGTGGTTTGCGGTTGATAGCCAAAGCCACCCTGGCTGACCGAGTCGACATGATTGGTGTCTTCGGTGCGCGCCACGCCAAGCTCGCCAGCTGCGCTGATCACCGCATCGCACAGAGCATGGCCAGGCGGGTGCACAGTGACCTTGAGCGGGCCACCGACTCCCCGCCATTGGCTTTTGCCCAACTGGTGATCTTCCAGGGCGACGAACTGCCGGCCCATGTCTTTCCAGCCCCAACCTGTGCAGCCTTGCGCTTCCCAGTTGTCGTAGTCGGCCGGTGTCCCCCGCACATAGACCATGCCGTTGACCGAACTGGAGCCGCCAATCGTCTTGCCCTTGAGCCACTGCTCGTCGCTCATGCCCTCCCCGCGCGCCGCCTTGTAGCTCCACACATGGGGATTGCCGGGGCTGAGCAGTTTGCCAATGCCACGGGGCATGGAGATCAACGGGCTGGTGTGATCCGGGCCGCTCTCGATCAGCAGCACCGAAACGGTCGAGTCGGCAGACAGGCGATTGGCCAATACACAGCCGGATGACCCCGCACCGATGACGATGTAGTCGTAGATTTTGCTCATTATTGTTCTTCTTTTGCTGGTTGCTTTAAGCCTTGAACCACCAGGCGAGGCACGTGAGGATTAGCGCAGGAACAGGCGTGGACGCTTCAGCGGGGAGGTGCATTATTGTTCTCCAAGGGTCTCTGATGGACTGGAGAAACGGTAAGGCTGGAGGGAAGAAGCCACAACGAACAGAACTGCAAATCTGTTCGGCATGCAGGGGATTCATTAACACTTTCAGTGAAAATGTTCTAAAACTTATCTGGCTGGTGTAAAAAATCCTCTGTCACTGTTTAACCATCACCGTCGGGATGCCCATGCCCGGCGCCAAGACCCTAATAAAAAGCTCTGCCGAGGTACTGGATGGCTCACTTCACTTGCGCGCAAACAGTCGATAAAACCCAATCCGGCCAACGTCACGCAATGCGCTCTCAGCGCACCCGTGAATTGCTGCTGGACCACATGTACCGCCTGGCATTGGAAAAGGGCTACGACGGGGTCACCGTTCAGCAAATACTGGACAGTACCGGGGTGGCCCGCTCCACCTTCTATGCGCACTTTCGCGACAAGGAAGATTTGATCGTCGCCGGGTACGAGGCCATCGGCACACCCTCGACCAAGGTCACCGAAGTCGATGGCGACCGCCGGGTGCTGCTGGATGTTTCAGCCTGGCTGTTTAGCGCCACCGAACGCCATGCGGCGCTGACGACGTCGTTTTTCAGCGGCCCGGGACAGGGCGTGATTCTCGCCCACCTGGAAAATATCCTGATCATTCAGGTGCGTGAGCATTATCGAAAACAAGGCTTGTACCTGCTGGAGCATATGCGTGGCGAAGCGGCAGTGCGCTGTTTTGTCGGGGCTTTGGTCGGGCTTTGGTTGTGGTGGGTACGCCACGACTATCCGCACCCGGCGCGGGAAATGACCGAGACCTTCGACAGCCTGATGAACAATGGCACCTGGCCGCCGGACACCACCGTGCGCCAGTAGCCAGGCTACGAGGCGCAGGCCATGATCAGAAACTGCCGGAATGCCTGCGCCGGTGCCGACAAACGGTTATCCGGCAGCCAGATCAGCCCAAGCTCCATCGGTGGAATCACGTCCACCAGCGGCCGGATTTCAATCTTCTTGCCTTCCAGGGACCAGGCCCGGTAGAGCATGTCCGAGAGAATGGTCACACCGAAACCATGCCCCACCAGCCCACGCAATGCCTCCATGGAAGAGGTGCGAAAAGCCACCTTGGGTGCCAGTCCACGGGAGTCCCAATAGCGCAGGGTCGAGGTCTCCCCCTCATCGACCGTGGCGAGGATATAGGCATGCTCGGCAACGTCTTCGAGATTGATCGAGGTGGCGGCCATCAACGGGTGCTGACTGGCCAACCAGAGTTGGCGGCGGGAACGGATCAGCACATGGTGAGCAAACCCCTCGAGGTTCGGTGTGTTGGAGACAATCGCCAGGCCCAGGTCGAGGTCGCCATTGCTCAGGGCTGCTTCAATGCTTTGGCGGTCCATGTCGATCAGGTCGATCTCGACCTGCGGGTAGCTGCGTTTGAAGCGTGCCAGCAGCGCTGGCAGAAAATAGCCGAGCACCGTGTAAGAGGCACCCACGCGCACGATTCCTTGCATGGCGTGGCCGAGAAACAGCGGTTCACTGAGGGCGTCCTGCAGCGTGTCGAGAATATGCCGCGCATGCTGGGCAAACTTGTTGCCTTCTGCGGTCAGCGTCACGCCATGGGGCAAGCGGTCGAACAGGCTGACGCCCATCGACTGCTCCAGATGCAACACCGCTGCAGTAATCGCCGATTGCGAGACATGCGCCTTCAGCGCCGCCTGGGAAAACTGCCCGGCGTCGGCGGCGGCAACGAAATAGCGCAGTTGGCGCATGGAAATATCTTTGCCTTTTGTCATCTGATTTTCTGATACCTGCCGCCTGAATATATGAAACAGCTCGGTCCACGTGCTGGTTACACTCAAGACCGGGTAGCTGCCCTGACGTATCGTTATCTCGAATTTCAGCGCCAACAATAAAAATGGCTGAAGGTTGAACAATGAACGCGATCCACTACAGCGAATACGACTGTGAAGCGTCGGGCAATTTCCTGACTGAAGCTTCGCTGGCCAGGCAAGGCTTCGACATCCGGGTCGAACACGCGCAATGGTCCAACACGGGCACCGCCTTGATCGAAACCGGCAACAGTTGCCTGTTGCGCCTGATGCTGCCTGCCAGTGCTCAGATCAAGCCTAACTGCGGCAGTTTTTCCAGCCACGGCGTGCACCAATTCCAACCCCTGGGCAAGCTGTTGTTCATTCCCCATGGCACCGAATTCCACCTGCGCCACGATGCCGGCGAGCAAAAGGCCCTGGTGTGCCTGTTCGATCCCTCCTCTCTCGGTGTCCTGGGCAGCTATCGCTGGAACTGGCAGGACAACGTCAGCGAAGCCATGCTCAACCTGCAAAGCGGTTACCTGCACGCCTCCTTGCAACGTCTGGCCGAAGAGGTGGCCAATCCCGGTTTTGCCAGCGAACTGCAAACCGAATGCCTGCTCACCAGTATTGCCCTGGACCTGCGCCGCGAATTTATCGACGCACCCGACGATGCCACTTGTTCCTCACACTGCGCTGAAAAACTCAGCCATCGTCAACTCAACATCCTGCGTGAACTGCTCGACACTGCCGGCGACGAAGGCCGCTCCCTGAGCCACTTGGCGCTGGCCTGCGAGATGCCGTTGCGAACGCTGTCCAGTCGCTGCAAAAACACCACAGGCATGACCTTGCGCCAGTACGCCGCACAAAGTCGCCTGCAAAAAGCCGTGGCGCTACTGGCCGACCCACGGTTGCTGATCAAACAGGTGGCCTATCAGGCGGGCTTCAACAATGCCGCGGCATTCAGTGCCGCATTCCGTAAAGAACTGGGGGTCACACCTGAGGAATTTCGCCAGCAGCGCCAGCGCTAGAAGGCCCCCGGGCGAGGCAAGGAAATTTGTAGGAGCGAGCTCGCTCGCGATGGTCTCAAGGGCGACGCGTTTACTCAGAAAAAACGCGTTATCGTTAACGTCCATCGCGAGCAAGCTCGCTCCTACAAAGAGCTGGTCGCCTCAGGGCTTTAACGACGAATCGTGGCGGTGATTTTGGCGTGTGGCCCATTGACCTGCGCGGCCCAGGCTTCAGCCGCCTGATCGAGGGTGAAATCCAGATAATCCACCTGAATCTGCTGCTCCTTGGCGATCTTCAGCAGACGCAGCCAGATCTGCTCACGGTCTGCGGGCGGGCGCTGGCCAGTGCCGATGCACGACAGGTTGCGGAACAACAGATCGGCAATATCCAGATTGAGCTGGCGGCCGGCGCCCGTGCCAATGGTCATGATCCGCGCGCCCCAGTTGGTGGCTTTGAGGGACGTCAACATGGGTTGGCCGCACACGAGGTCGAGCACCACATCAAATCCGCCATCGGCTGCGTCCTTGAGGGCCGCGACATCATCGCTGCCACCCAAGTCACCACTTCATCGGCGAGGCCTCGCGACTTCAAACGGCCCAGTGCTTCGCCCGACCGCGCAGCACCGACCACCTTGCCCGCACCCATGCCGCGCGCCAGTTGCAGGGCGATCTGGCCGAGGGTGCCGGTGGCGCCCAGAATCAGGACCTTTTCACCCTTTTGAATCGCTGCCTTTTCCAGCGGGACGATGGCACCGGTAGCGGCGATGCCCATGCTGATTGCGGTTTTATCGTCGACGTCGTCCGGCACATTCCACACTTCGGCTTGCGGCACCAGGGTGCGTTCTGCCCAGGCACCAAACGGCAACACCGAGCGCTCGCCGAAGTACACCCGGCGACCATCCGGCGCACGGCCCACACCTTCGCCGCGAATCACACAGGGGTATTCGACACCGAGACGGTACGCACCGAGTACATCCCAGCCCCCCAGGCCAGCGGTATCGACATCGATCAGTACTGCGCCGTCCTGCGGTTGCGGCTCACGAAACTCGCCGACTACCGGCGGCGCATTACGCTCGGAAATGATTGCTGCACGCATGGCATTCTCCTTGTCTGTTTTATTGTCAGGCTGCACTTTCAACGATAATTGAACATTTTTCTGTTATTTGTCTATATTTACTTAAGCAATCTGTCTAACTGGCCGCCAATGTCACCGGCTGATAACGCGGATACCCACCCAGCGTCAGGAGTAGTAAGGGACCGACGACAAAGCAGATAAAACTGAACAGCAGCATGGCCGAGTAGCCGCCGGTGAGCTTGAACAACCCCGCGAACAGTAACGGTGAGATCGCGGCACCCGCGGTAATCAAACCCAGGTGCGCGCCAAACAAGCGGCCGTAGTCGCGCATGCCGAAGTAACGGGCGATCAGGAATGCAGCGATATCGAACTCGGCACCCGCACCCACCCCCACCAGCAACGTGGCGAGGGTGTACAGGGCAATACTGGAATCCCCATAGGCAAAGATGCCGCAGGCAAATGCCGGCATCAGCAGCGCCAGAGAGGCGACACCGGGCGCCCACAACCGGTCGATCAGGTAGCCCACCAGCAGCCGGCCAAGAATCAGCGACACGCCAAAACTGGCGAAAATCTGACTGGCCTGCAGGGCGCTCAGGCCTCGGTCCTGCAGCAACGGCACGATATTGGTGACCATGCCCACCACGCAGGACACCACCAATGTCATCGACAGGTTGCACACCCAGAACCGCCACGAACGCAGCGCCTCCCGCAGCAGCAGCCCGCCGGCTTGTCCGCTGGTGGTCGGGAGCGTCGCTGTTTGGTGGCTGGCATCAGCCGTCGGCAATAACCAGCGTAATGCCAAGGGCAGCGCCAGTAATACCGGCAACACGCCCAGCGCGAGGAAACCTGCCTGCCAATTCCACCGGCTGATCGCCCAGGCGGTGATCAGCGGCAGCATGATCGCCGCCAGCCCGGAGCCGCTGAGGATGATCGCCAGCGCCAGGCCACGGTTTTCCTCGAACCACAAGTTGACCAGGTGCGACCAGGTCACCTGCAACGTACCCAGCCCCGCCAGCGGCACCAGGAAAAACCCCAGGTAGAGGGTCCAGATCGAGCCATTGATACAGGTCAGGGTGAAGACACTCAGGGACAGTGCCAGCAGCGACAGCAACGTGACCAGGCGCAGGCCATATCGCAAGTTGAGCCAGCCGGCCAATTGCGACGCGACGATGGTGCCCAGCGAGAGTGCGGTGATCGCCGCCTGCAATTCCGCCCTGCCCCAGCCCATGGCCTGTTCCAGGGGAATCACCATGGAGCTGAAGCTGTACAGCAGCAACGAACTGGAACTGGTGGCAACGCCGACGAGCGCCAGAATCAGCACTCGCCAACCGCGTTTGAATTCTGCGTTATCAAAGCCTTTCATGGTATGTGACCTCAGTCGTTACCGATAAACACAGCCGCTTCCGCGCTCTTGCCCAGCACATGGGCACGCCGTGCCGCGCGAGGTGCATTCACGTCCTGGACCAGGGTGTCTTCGGGATGAATCAGCGTCGGGCCATTGCCCAGCTCCGCAAGCGCCAGCAGTGCCAGGTCTTCAGCCTTGGGCAAGGTCATGGTCAGGGCGTCGGGAATGTTCAGCTTGACCATGGCATCGCGCATGGTGGGTGTGTCGACGGTGCCGATGAGCAGGTTGAGCACATCGACGCCACGGTCTTTCCACTCCGCCCATAACGACTCGCCAAGGTTCAGCGCAAACCCCTTGGTGGCGGTGTACATGGCCAGTTTGCGAATGCCCCCCAAGGCAGCCTGGGAACCCACCAGCAGCAAGCCGCCCTGCCCGCGCTCGAGCATCGCGGCACCAAAGGCGTGGCTGCATTGCATCACGGTCAAGCAATTAAGGCGCAGCAAGGCGCCCCAGTCTTCGACCGAGGTATCGAGGAAACGTGTGATGTAAGGATCGCCGCCCGCGTTGTAGATAAACAGGCCGACTTGCCGTTCACCGACCGTCGCCAGCAATCGCTCACAGGCATCGGGATGAGAAAGGTCCTGGGTCACCACCAGCACCTCAACGGCATAACGATCCTCCAATTCGCTTTTCAATTGCGCCATGACCTCGCCACGGCGAGCCACCAGCACGCAGTGCAGGCCACGCTCGGCCAGTTGATGGGCAAATGCGGCGCCCACGCCATGGGAGGCACCGGCAATCACTGCCCAAGGGCCATACCGATGCTGGAAGGCATTATCAGGAACAGACATAAACACTCCGAAAACAAGGGCCCGGCGGCCAGCCACCGGGCGAGGAAGGTTTCACCGCGTCAGACGACTGGCGGCAGGTCGATGTGGCTGGCGGAGGCGCCGATGGCGGTGCTGCCATAAACCAGGACGCGCCGCTCGATGTGCGCCATGAATAGACGCAGCAAGGGTTCGTCGTATTCAGGCCCGGCGCTTTTGACAAAGGCTTCCAGCGCTGCATCAATCTCGCTGTAGTCACTGAAGGTGCGGTCGAGCAGCACTTGCGCCTCCTGTTGTTCCAGCTCGCGCAAGCGCAATTCCATGGCATCGCCACGGCCCAGGTACTCCACCAGCTTGCTCACTGCGCGCAGCTTGGTTTTCTGGAAGTCACTGCCGACCTCCACCTGCGCCAAGGCATCGGCGAGCATGGTCAGCAGCTGTGCATTCGGGCCGCTGCTGGCCATGTCCAGTGTCGGCGTTTGCAGAGGCACCCCCATGGCTTCGGCCAACGCATGCACCACCACCCGACGCAGGGCGATGTCGAACTCGGTATAGGTGTCATGGGGATCGCCCGGTTGTGGCGCGGCCACCGACGCCGAGAACTGCATCGTGCTGACGGTGGCAAACAGTGCGGTGTGGTAACGCACCACATCGGGGTC
This sequence comes from Pseudomonas sp. VI4.1, assembly GCF_002029345.1. Classification (NCBI taxonomy): domain Bacteria; kingdom Pseudomonadati; phylum Pseudomonadota; class Gammaproteobacteria; order Pseudomonadales; family Pseudomonadaceae; genus Pseudomonas; species Pseudomonas sp. VI4.1. The sequence goes on along the minus strand of NZ_MULM01000183.1, from coordinate 122,837 downwards.
CGCCGGTTCGCCGGTCACTTGCTGGTAGTAGCGATACAGCGCCGCGAAACTGTCCCCGAGCGGCTCGTAGTTGTCGCGCATGCGCGCCGACGCCAGGTCGGCCAGGGGATCGCCGATCATGGCGAACTCGAAATCGTAGAGGCCATGGACCTGGCCGTTCTCGAACAGGAACTGTCCCGAGTCGTACTGAACGAAAGCAGGCCGGGTACGGTGCTGTGGCACGTTGCGACGCAACCAGCCGAGGGCGAACTCTGCCAGCGGCTGAGGCTTGGATTTATTGCGCGCATACAGCGGGTAATACGCTTCCAGGCCTGCCAGGGTAATGTCCTCGGCACTGGCCGGCAGGTGAATTCCCTGCTCGATAAAGGGTTGCAACGGCAGCTGGTGCATACGCGCCATGGCGTCGACCCATTGGCGTGCGACGTCATGGCGTTCAACGTCATTCTTCGCCGTGCTGACGTCGCGACTACCCGGCACCAGCTGCATCACGATCGCTTGAGGGTCTTCGCAAAAGCCGTGGATACGCGGGACCGGCACGCCTTGCTGACCGAGCAAGGTAAGAATATCCGCCTCCCGGCGCAGATCCGGGAATGGACTGACATCACCGCCGCGCTCGCCACGAATGTGCAATTGAAGGGTTTCGCCCTCGCGCTGCAGTTCAAGGTTCCACGCCGGGCGCCAGCGCAGCAGGCGTTGCATGGCCGTGATTTTCCCGCCCAGCAGCCCTTCGACAAAGGTCCGCAGCTTTTCTTCGACCGGATCACGGGGCGCATTTATGGTTGTTGGCGTTGTTGTTGACATGCAGGGTCTTCCTCAGGCGCTGATGATCAGCGCCGCAATCAATGGGTGCTGGTCACACCAGCGTCGGGCCGCCGACGTGCTCCAGCGGTACGCCCTTTTTCTTCGCCAGGTCGGCGGTGTCCAGGTACTCGCGCCAGGCACAGATGAGCCCGTGTTCGTCCAGCTCATACACCGCCACCATCGAGTGCGGCATGGGAACACCGTTGCTGACGCAGTAATCGTCGCGTTCGGTCATCACCACACGCTCGGAAGAGACGATGTGGCGCGTGGTGCAGCGGTTATGCGTGACATAACTCATTTGCCGCTCGATTTCGCGGCGCAACGCGTCGCGCCCGCGGATCACCGGGCCACCGGGCACCCACAGTTGCCAGACGGCGTCGTCGGCGAAGGTGGCCATGATGCGTTCGATATCGGGGCGGCTGCCGTCGCTGCCATCGCCCCAGCGGCCTGCATGTCGAGGATGAAGCGCTTCCTGTTCGAGTGCCATGAAACGGGCTCCAGTGCGGTGAATGGATCGGGATCAGACCGAGGCCTGGGGCAGCAGGAAGTTGCGCACCACCGGCACCATCGGCGTGCCGCAGCTCATGCCGCCGTCCACGCGCATCAGCGTGCCGTTGACGTATGCGGCGTCATCGCTGGCGAGGAACGCGGCCATGGCGGCGATGTCTTCCGGCTCGCCCAGTTGCGGTACGTTTTGCAGCTCGAGAAAAGCGGCCTTCATCGCCTCATTGGCCCAGCTCTCCATGGCCGGCGTGCGAATGACCCCCGGCAAAATGCCGTTGCAACGAATGCCGCGTTTGCCAAAGGTGGCGGCAATGCTTTGCACGTACCAGTTGAGCGCAGCCTTGGAAGCGCCGTAGCTGAACTGGGAAACTTCACCGGCAATCGAGCTGGTGGACGAGGTGAACAGAATCGAGCCGCTGCCCTGGGCGAGCATGTGCGGCAAGGCGTACTTGCACGCCAACACACCGCCCAGCACGTTGACACGCATGCAGTTGTGGAACAGCTCGGTGTTGAAATTGATGAAGTCGATATCGCGGGTGGTGGCCGGGTTCCGGTACACGGCATTGTTGAACAGCACGTCGATACGGCCGAAGGACTGGACGGTCTGCTCAACCATCTGCCGCAAGGCGTTTTCATCGCCGACATCCACTTGCAATGCCAGTGCGTTGACGCCGATCTCCGCTGCCACAGCCTGCGCCGATTCGGCGAAGAGGTCGGTGACCACCACCGTGGCGCCTTCCTTGGCGAAGCGCAGTGCCGAGGCACGGCCAATGCCACTGCCAGCGCCGGTGATCACGCAGACTTTGCCGGCTAAACGTTGCACAATCTCGTTCATAAAGGGGTCTCGGGACGGATAAAAAAATCGGCGCCCGTGGCGAACGCCGAAAAGGAGCGTGAGGTCAGCGGGTCTGGCCACCGGCTATGGTCTGCGGATTGGCTTCACGCTCGGCGACCGGATCCTGGCGGTAGCGAGTCGGGCCGTTGCCGAACATGCCGTACTGGTCACGGGTGAAGTCGTACAACGAATAGGAATCCTGTTGCGGGTTGTTGGGAATGCCATAGGCCTGGATGTTGTACTGCGAGCCGGTGCGGAACAGCGCGCCGCTGTCGTCCCAGGCGTCGTAGACAGCAGCGCCGAAGGTGTCTTCGTCGATGTAGTAGCGACGTTTTTTCTGCGCGTGGCGCACGCCGTCCTTGCGGGTCGCCTCCACCACCCAGACACGGTGCAGCTCCCAGCGCTCACAGGCGGGGTTGATGTGTTTTGGCATGAGTTTCTTGTCCATGTCGCAACCCCATTTCAGCGTGTAGTTGCTGTAGGGGATGAACATTTCCTTCTTGCCCACCAGCTTCCAGTCGAAGCGGTCCATCTTCCCGGAGAAGAGGAAGATTTCGTCGTAGAACGCCACCCCGCCGAACGCCGAGTTGGGGGTGTCATAGTTGAACTCCGGAGCCTTGCGCACACGGCGCTGGCCGGTGCTGTAGCTCCAGGCATATCGGGAGTCGGCGACCGGGTCGAGGTAATCCCAGTACCCCGATGCCTGCCCGGCCGTACGGGCCGGCGCGACGATGCGCGACCAGATACGTTGGGCAATTTTCGGATCACGCCCGGGGACATCCATTTGATAAAAAGGTTTTTCGCCGGTGGAACGGTTGGTGTTGGTCAGCGTCGCGTGGCCCTCATTGACCACATAGGCACTGTGGTTCCAGTCCCAGCCATTCACGCCCTGGTAGTTGAGGATGTAGTTCCACATCAATTCCCGACCATCTCGCGGCAGCGGGAATGGCAGGCCGCCACGGCAGCCTTCGCTGATCGACAGGCCATCGTTCTCGGTTTTGCAGTCCTTGCGACTGGCGTTGCGCTGGGTGGCTGCCAGAAAATTGGCCGGAAAGGTCGCCGTCCGATGTGTCGGGTACACCTCAAGGTAATAGGTGTCGGGATTCTGCTTGAGCAATTGCAGCTGCCCGGCTGCCAGTTGGTCGGCGTACTGATCGGCATTGGCCGCCGTAATCCGCAAACGTGGTTTTTCATTGGCGAACGGGTTGGGCCAGTTGCCGTCGCCGGGCACCAGGCCGGCAGGCACTTTCAGACCGCCGTCGTACGCCGGAATAGTGCCTGCCGCGTTGCCCGCTACAATCGCACCAAAGGTCGTGAGCTTGCCGCCCAGGTCGGCGGTGGTAGCGCCCTCATCGGCCACGGCCGCCCCCGCCAGGGCGATGGCCAGCAGGCCTATCGCGTATGAATTAACTGTCATAACGTTCTCCATTCAGATGGGTGATCGCCGAGTCCGGTGATCACTGCAGTGCAGTTCAGGGGCGGTTCAGAACGCTGTGCTGAGGGTCAGGGAGACCCAGTTACGGTCGGTCAGGCCGACGTCGCCGGTACCACCGACAACGGTTTTTCCGACGCCGGCGACATCCCCGTATTTGCGTTCGCTGCCGTAGCCGATGTACGACAGGGTCACGTCGACGCGCTCGTCGTAAGTGCCCTTGACGCCGGCCTTCCAGGTGTATTTGCCTTCGTTGCCACCGCCCGTTGCGGCATTGCCGTTCACGCCGTAATCCACACTCATGGGAGTGGAAATATTCCAGCCGGGGAACACCCCGAGCCATTGCGGCGCGAAGCTGACGGCGAGGCCGACATAGTTCTTGGTGGCGCAGCCGTAGTGCTTGTCCTGCCCCGCCGGGCAGCCGCCGTAGCCTTCACCCTTGAACAGCTCCTCGTGCTTGGTCACCCGTTCCACGTGACTGAACGCCATTTCGGTGATCAGGCTTCCGGTGTCGAAGTAATCGGTGCGCGGCAGCAGCCACAGGCCATTGACCACCATGTGCCAGGTGTCACCCCGGGCGCCCTGGTTGTCGGTGGTGCTGATGTTGCTGGAGACCAGCGAGGTATTCTGGCGATAGGACAGGTCTACACCGAGGGAGCCGCCACCCAGTACTGGGCCTGCGGAGTAACCCAGGCCATAGAGCTTGACGTTCTCGGCGTAAACGTAACGGGCGAAGGTCGGCGCCACTTGCAGGCCCCACGGGTTGTAGTCATCGAACTCGCGATAGAACGCGCTGACCTCCGAGTGCAGGAAGTCGAAGCTGTAGGTGCCCATCACGCCCCAGTTGCCCCTGTCCTTGGGTTTGACCGGGTCGATCAATGGCCGCGAGACACCACTGAACAGCGGCAAGCGGTCCGGCCCTTCCAGGGCGACGTCGGCAGAGGCCAGATAGGTGCCGCCTTCAGGTGCGCGAGTGGTGTCCCATTCGAAGAAATATTGCGCCGCCACCGAAAGCTTGTCGGTGACCTGCGCCTGGGTGGAAAGCTGCGTCAGCGGCAGGAAGATTTCGCGTGTCTCGGTACCGGGGTTGCTCACGGCCTTGCGCCCGTCCAGCGGTGCTTGCGAGTAGGACACCGCATGCCCGGCAATCAGCAGGCCATTGCCCCAGTAAACGGTGTGCCGGCCGGCACGCACGCTGACCGGAATATCGCCGAGATCGAAGCGGGTAAACGCGAAGGCGTCCAGCAACTCGCCGCTGGGGCCGCGGTGGTAGCGCTTGGTGAAGCTGGAGTACCGGCCGTTGGTGTAGCTCGGCGTGCTGGTACCGGGAAAGGCGCCGGGGTAGTAGACAGTGCCAGGGCTGGTTTCGACATCGGTGTCTGCATACGCCTGGTCGTACCAGGCCGCGCCGCTGATGCGAAAGCCGTTGTACTGCTTGTAGGCAACCTCCATTTCGCTCATCAGATCGACGCGATTGGTGACCACATCCCCCCGATCAAACTTGGCATCGGACTCGTCGTAGCTGGCGTTGTTGGCCAACGCGGAGTCACGCCCCTCGGCACGCACGCCGAGGTTGTAGCGCACGGTGTTGTCCCAACGCGCAGTCAGGTCGGGATTGCCGGTGTCGAACTCGGCGGCCTGAATATCGCCAACGGTCAAGGCACACCCGGTCACGCTGAACCAGACAGCCAGGCTTAACGGCTTTAGCTTTGCGTGGATCATCAACACTCCCATTACATTCTTGTTGTTATTGGCAGCCGAGGCGGTGGGCCGTTTGGGGCCGCGCAATAAGCGCTGGCTCGACGGCCTTCGGTATGGCCTGAAGTAGACGGGACGGGGCGGTTCGGGCACAACGATTGGGAGCATTGCTCAAATGCATTTTGGTATTGGCCAAATGCACGAGATCACTTGGCCCAACTGATGGCGTGTTAGGCACCTGCTGTGAAAACAATGACAGATCGACGATTGAACGGTATTTGAATAACCAATACCGACCCGTCGTTTTTGTGATTTTACGATGGCAAACCCACTCCCTAGACTCCAGCCAATAACTAGGCAACGCCGCTCTCCTGGCGCCGCCAAGACAATAAAGCCTGGAGGATGAAACATGAGTGCGGTCCCGTCCCTGGATGACAAATACGTCCAGCACACTGGAAAAGTTTTGCTCACCGGTATTCAGGCGCTGGTGCGTCTGCCGCTGATGCAGCGCCAACGCGACCTGGCCAATGGTCTGAATACAGCCGGGTTTATTTCCGGGTACCGTGGCTCGCCGCTGGGTGGCTTCGACCAGGCATTGTGGAAGGCGCGCGACTATCTCAAGGAGCACCACACGGTGTTCCACCCAGGCATGAACGAAGACCTCGCCGCCACCTCGATCTGGGGTACGCAACAGGTCAATCTCTTCGAAGGCGCCACCTACGATGGCGTGTTTGGCATGTGGTACGGCAAGGGCCCGGGCGTCGACCGCTGCGGCGATGTGTTCCGCCACGCCAACGCCGCCGGCACCTCGCAATTCGGCGGTGTGCTGGCCATTGCCGGCGATGACCATGGCGCCCGTTCCTCCTCGCTGCCGCACCAGACCGAGCACATTTTCAAAGCGGTCATGATGCCCGTGCTGGCGCCCTCGGGGGTGCAGGAATACCTCGACTACGGCATGCATGGCTGGGCCATGTCGCGCTATTCCGGCTGCTGGGTCGCCCTCAAGGCGGTGGCCGATACCGTGGAGAGCGCGGCCGTCGTCGACATCGACATTCATCGCGTACAGCCGATCATTCCCGATATCCCGCTGCCCGAAGGCGGCTTGAACATCCGTTGGCCAGACCCGCCCCTGGCACAGGAACAGCGCCTGCTGGAACACAAGCTGTACGCCGCCCTCGCCTACGCCCGAGCCAACCGCCTCGACCGGGTCGTGATGGATTCGGCGAACGCGCGGATCGGCATCATCACTTCCGGAAAATCCTATCTCGACGTGTGCCAGGCCCTGAAAATCCTCGGTATCGACGACACCCTCGCCCAACAGATCGGCCTGCGCGTGTACAAGGTCGGCATGGTCTGGCCGCTGGAGGCTGAAGGTGTGCGGCAGTTTGCCGAGGGCCTGGAAGAAATCGTGGTGGTGGAAGAGAAACGCCACATGATCGAGTACCAGTTGAAGGAAGAACTCTACAACTGGCGCGAAGACGTACGCCCGCGCATCGTCGGCAAGTTCGACGACAAGGGCGAGTGGAGCCTGCCGCACACAGGCTGGTTACTGCCGGCCATCAACGACCTGACCCCGGCGATGATCGCCCGGGCGTTGGCCAAGCGGATTTTGCGCCTGCATCAAAACGGCCCGCTGCAAGTGCGCCTGGCCGTGCTGGATGCGCAACTGGCCGGCAAGGACCAGTTCAGCAACCTGATGGAACGCGTGCCCCACTACTGCTCCGGTTGCCCGCACAACAGCTCGACCAAAGTCCCGAAGGGCAGTCGAGCGCTGGCCGGCATTGGTTGCCACTACATGGCGGCATGGATCTACCCGCAAACCCAGACCTTCAGCCAGATGGGCGGCGAAGGCGTAGCCTGGATCGGCCAGGCGCCCTTCACTACCACACAACATGTGTTCGCCAACCTGGGTGACGGCACCTATTTCCACTCCGGCATTCTCGCGATCCGGGCCGCCATCGCCGCCAAGGTGCAGATCACCTACAAGATTCTCTACAACGATGCCGTGGCCATGACCGGCGGACAACCGGTGGACGCAGCCTCAGCGTGGCGCAAATCAGCCGGCAGCTCGCTGCCGAAGGCGTGCAGCGTGTGGTGGTGGTCAGCGAAGATGTCGAGAAATACCAGCATATCCAGGATCTGGCAGACGGCGTGCCGGTGCTGCGTCGTGACCAGATGGACGAAGTGCAGGAGCAGTTGCGCCAATTCCAGGGTGTGTCTGCAATCATCTATGACCAGACCTGCGCCGCAGAAAAACGTCGACGTCGCAAACGCGGCAAGTTCCCGGACCCGGCACGCCGGGTAGTGATCAACGAAGCGGTGTGTGAAGGTTGCGGCGATTGCAGCAGCAAATCCAACTGCATGTCAGTGGTGGCAGTGGAAACCGAGTACGGCCGCAAGCGGGAAATCGACCAGTCCTCCTGCAACAAGGATTTCACCTGCCTCAACGGCTTTTGCCCGAGTTTCGTCACGGTCGAAGGGGGTTCCTTGCGCAAACCCAAAGCGCTGGCAGCCAAGGCGGATGAGGTATGGGCGTTGCCTACGCCTTCAACCGTTGCGCTGGATGAGCCGTACAGCATTCTGGTGACTGGCGTGGGGGGTACCGGCGTGGTGACCATCGGCGCCTTGCTCGGGATGGCGGCGTTTATCGAAGGCAAAGGCACACTCAACCTGGACATGGCCGGCATGGCGCAAAAAGGTGGCGCGGTGTGGTCGCACATCCGCATTGCCGCGCACCAGGATCAGCTGTTCGCTCCCCGCATTGCCGAAGGTGAAGCGGCGCTGCTGCTAGGCTGCGACCTGGTGGTCAGTGCCAACACCGAAACCCTGTCCAAGCTGCGCCAGGGCGTTACTCATGCGCTGATCAACAGCGAAGAAAGCATCACCAGCGCCTTTGTGCGCACCTTCGCCCAACAGGCGGAAAGCGGTGATTTGCTGAAACACCCGGACCCGATATTCCAGACCCAAAACATGTCGGCGCAAATCGCCGAAGCGGTTGGCCATGCCCAGGCCGACTTTGTCGACGCGAGCAAAATCGCCACGGCATTGATGGGCGATTCGATTGCCACCAACACCTTCATGCTCGGCTACGCCTACCAGAAAGGCTGGTTGCCGGTGGGCGAAGCGGCGCTGCTACAGGCAATCGAACTGAATGGCACTGCGGTGCCCTTCAACCTCTCGGCCTTTGCCTGGGGCCGGCGCAGTGCTGAAGACTTGCCGCGGGTGTTGCGCAAACTCGAAGCAGGCAAAGTGCAGAACGCAGACCGCCTGCTGTCGCAAAGCCTGGAAGAAACACTGCAACGACGCATGACATTTCTCACGGCGTACCAGAACAAGGCGTATGCCCAACGTTACCGGCAACGGGTCGAGCAGTTCATGAAGGCGGAAACGGCACTGCTCGGGCAACCGGGCAAGTTGTCGGCAAGCGTCGCCCGTTACTACTTCAAAGTGCTGGCGATCAAGGATGAATACGAAGTGGCCCGCCTGTTCACCGATGGCCAATTCCTGGAAAAAATCCAGGCTGGCTTCGAAGGCGACTACCGCCTGCGCTTTCACCTGGCACCACCGCTGCTGAACGATAACGGTAGCGGCGCCGAGCCGAAAAAGCGCAGCTTCGGCCCGTGGATGCTGCAAGGCTTCAAACTGCTGGCCAGGCTCAAGTTCCTGCGCAACACCTGGCTCGATCCGTTCGGCCGCACTCACGAGCGCAAGGTGGAACGCAACTGGTTGGCCAACTACGAAAGCGTCCTCGACGAAGTGCTGACTGGCTTGACCGCCGACAAGCTGAGCCTGGCTCAGGAGCTGGCGGAGTTACCTGACAGCGTTCGCGGTTATGGTCCGGTCAAGGAACGCTTCCTCAGCCACGCCGAACAGCGCCAGGCGCAATTGCTGGAGCAATGGCGCAAGGGTCCGAGTGCCTCGTTTCACGATGCCAGCCAGACCTCAGGAAAAATCGCCGTTACCCAACTCTAAGCACCGACACCCTGCGCTGCAGCGCCCGGGTGCACAATGTTCTGCCAGGTGGGCGTCGCGACCAGGAAAGGCACCACGCCGCCTATTGGAAAATGGAGCTCAGCATGCAAGCAGTCGTCAAAGTCGCCACCACCCGCACTGCCATCGGTGTGGCCCTGCTGTTGGAACGCCAATGATTGGCGCCCGCTCAACACCGGCCACCTTTTCGCAGCTACCCTGGCTGGGCGTGCCGGACGGCGATGTGGGAACCCGGCAATTGCTGCGCCAGATGGCACTGGAGTTGTTTGCTGAGCATGGGTTTCAGGGTGTCAGCCTGCGTCAGTTGGCAGCGGTGCTGCCTGTGCAGGCGGGCTCGCTGTACAACCACATCGAAAGCAAACAGGCGCTGCTGTTCGAGCTGATCGAAGAACATGAAAACGATTTGCGGGAGCTGCTGCAAACGGAAGTGCCGCGACAGGCGGACGGCCTGCTGCAACTGGAAACCTATGTTCGTATGCACCTGCAATTCAACTGCCTGCATGATCAGCGCCACACTCTCGTCCGCCTGGAGTTTCACAGCCTCAGCCTGGAGCAACGGGACAATATCGAGCGGCTACGCAACGCCCGCGTCCGGCATCTGGAATATATCCTCGGCCGTTGTGCCTTGCCGGCCAGCGAGCGCACCCGGATAGCGCTGGGCATGCAGGTATTGCTCGATGGCGTGGGGGCCGGTTATCCGAATGGGGGGCGGCCGCCGTTGGAAAATCTGGCGGCGCTGTTCAGTAGCCTGGTGTTGAGCGGGTCGAGTAAGGTGCAGGCAGAGCGGACCCACTTTTTCACCCATAACAACAAGGTCGACTGATGAATGAAGAACTGGCGAAAAACTACCGGGCAATTCTCCGTGGCGTGGGTGAAGATCCAGAACGCGAAGGGTTGATGGACACGCCAAAGCGCGCGGCGAAAGCCATGCAGTACTTGTGTCACGGCTATCAGCAAAGCCTCGAACAGATTGTCAACGGCGCGCTGTTCGAATCGGACAACGATGAGATGGTCATCGTCCGGGACATTGAGCTGTACTCGCTGTGCGAACACCATCTGCTGCCGTTTATTGGCAAGGCGCATGTTGCCTACATACCCACCGGTAAGGTGCTGGGGCTGTCGAAGGTTGCGCGCATTGTCGATATGTTCGCCCGCCGCTTGCAGATTCAGGAGAACCTGACACGGCAGATTGCCGACGGGATTGCACAGGTGACCGATGCCACCGGGGTGGCGGTGGTGATCGAGGCAAAACACATGTGCATGATGATGCGCGGCGTGGAAAAGCAAAACTCGGTGATGAGCACTTCGGTGATGCTCGGCGCCTTCCGCGAGTCGTACAACACCCGCCAGGAGTTCTTGCAGTTGATCCGGGGGTGAGCGCGTAGCGCCGTTCGGCGAAGTCGAACATCCAGGTCAGCTGTCAGGCCGCTTTCGCCGGCAAGCCGGTCTCGCTCCCACAGTGGATCTTCAGTGAACACAAAACAGGTGGGCACCCTCAATCCAATGTGGGAGCGAGCCTGCTCGCGAAAGCGTCAGATCAGACACCACTAAAAGATCGAGCGCCTACATTCAGGCACGCGGCAGACAACTTAACTGAGCATCAGCATCCCGCCATCAATCATCAACGTTTGTCCGGTGACAAATCGCGAACCGTCGCCGGCAAGAAACACCAGCACGGGCGCCAGGTCGCGGGCAGGTTCTCCCAGCCGTCCGCCGATGGGCACTTGCCCGGCCATGTACGCATCGTGCTGCTGCAATTGTTCGGCGCTCATACTCGCGCGGGTGGCTTCGTACATCGGTGTCCACATCGCCGGAGCAATGGCGTTGACGGTTATGCCCAATGGACCCCACTCCCGCGCCACCGTACGCGTCCAGGCCAGCACGGCACCCTTGCTGGCGGCGTAATGGGCTTTGCCAGGCTGCCCGAGTACACCGGCCGCAGAGGCGAAGTTGATGATCCGTCCACCGCTGCCCTTCAGCAGTTCATAGGCCGCGCGGTTGGTCAGGAAGGTGCCGCGGGTATTCACCGCAAAGACCTTTTCCCACTCGTCCAGCGTGATGCTATCGGCGCTGGCGTTTGGCGCGATGCCCGCGGCATGGACCAGCACATCCAGACCGTTGAGCTGTTCGTTGGCCCAGGCAAAGGCCGCGTCCACCGATTGGCTGTCAGCGATGTCGCAGACTCGCGTGTGCGCCCAACCGCCACCGTCAGCCGTTATCGAAGCGGCTTCACCCAGGTCGAGGCTGACGACGTAGGCGCCCTCCTCCACAAACGCCTTGACCACTGCTGCGCCGATACCCCTGGCGCCTCCCGTGACGATGATTCGTTTAGCGGCCAGTTGCATGGGCTGTTCCTCTTGTCTTGGATTTATCAGGGGTTTTCAGGCTGCTTGATCGATGCGCTGCAACGCCGCAGTGAACAGGCGCAGTGCTGAGGCATGGTGTTTTTCACCCGTGACCATGGAGGCTTTACCGGCACAGGCACGGGCATGACTGACTTCGAGAAAGATGCCGAGCTTGAAGCCGGCCAATACCAGGTACCAGGTGAAGTCCGCCAACGAGCGCGAGCTGCCGGCGCGGTAATGGGCAACCAATTCATCGCTGCTGCAAAAGCCGTCCCAGGGATGCACTTCGATGGTGCCGGCACCACGACCGTCGGCACCGGGCCAGGTGACTACCAGCCAGGCCAGATCGAGCAACGGATCACCGATGGTCGCCAGTTCCCAATCGACTACCGCGGCCAGCTCGCCGCAGTCATGCCGGAACATGACGTTGGACAGGTGAAAGTCGCCATGTTGGATACCGGCCTGAAACTGCTGCGGGCAATGATCGCTCAGCCAGTCGGCCAAGCGTTCCAGTTCTGGCAGGCCGCTCGCGCCCGGCCAACCGGGGTAGTCTTTGACGCTGTCCAATTGCGCCAGCCAACGTGAGACCTGGCGCTGATGAAAACCCTCCGGCCGGCCAAAGTCCGCCAGCCCCACCGACTGGTAGTCAATTTCACCCAGGCGCAATAGCGCATCTACCATGGCGAGGCCCATGCGCCTGCGCAGCGCCGGCTGTTCAGCATGGGGTGCTGGCAATCCTGCGGCGCAATTGGGATTGAACCCTTGTACCGGTTCCATCAAGTAGAAGCTGGCACCCAGAACGGCCTGGTCAGCACAGTCGGCGATCAAACCGGCATGGGGCACCTGCGATTCGGCCAGTGCCTTGAGCAAACGCGCTTCACGGGCAATGGTTTTACCGCCGACTTCGCGCAGTTCCCGGGAAGGCCGACGCAACACGAATTCACGCGCGCCTCGCCGAAAGCGCAGCAACAGATTCTGTGTGCCTCCGGTCAAACGTACCGCTGCCTCGATGGGGCCGCTTTCCAGGCCTTGGGTGTCCATCCAGTCGGCCAGGCGCTCCAGGTCGATCAGATCCTGCCAGTCGTTCATGCGTCGCGCTCGCCGAGGCTGGCCAGCACGTCGGCGTATTTTTCCCGGGCACGGGCCGCTGCGGTGGGCCGGTGGTAATCGGGGAACAATTGGTTGCAGGGTTGATAGTCGCGTAGCAGTTGTTTCGCGACCGTGACCTTGTGCACCTCGGTCGGCCCGTCGGCCAGTCCCATTTGGAAGGAGCGGACGATGTAGCCGGTAAACGGCATTTCTTCGCTGATCCCCAGCGAACCATGCACATGCAGGGCGCGTGCGGCGATGTCATGCAACACCTTGGGCATGGCGGCCTTCACCGCGGCGATATCTTTGCGCACCCGTTTGTAGTCCTGATACTGGTCGATGCGCCACGCCGTGCGCATCACCAGCAAGCGAAATTGCTCGAGCTCGATCCATGAGTCGGCAATTTTTTCCTGGATCATCTGCTTGTCCGCCAGGCGGCTGCCCTGAGTACTGCGCGACAGGGACCGTTCACAGAGTGCATCAAGGGCTTTCTGCGCCTGGCCAATCACCCGCATGGCATGGTGCACGCGACCGCCCCCCAGACGCACCTGGGCCACGACAAACGCCTGGCCGGGCGCGCCGAGCATGTCGCTAGCCGGTACTCGCACCTTGTCGAACGACAGATAAGCATGGGTGGCGGCCGGGTCATCGGCGATACCGACGTTACGGATAATGCTCACCCCGGGAGCGTCGGCGGCGACGATAAACATCGACATGCCTTCATACACCGAGACGCTTTTATCGGTGACCGCCATCACGATATAGAACGCTGCATAGCGGGCATTGGAGGCAAACCATTTTTCGCCGCTCAGCAGCCAGTCATCGCCATCACGCACTGCTTCGGTGGTGAAGACCGCAGGGTCCGCGCCACCTTGCGGTTCGGTCATGGCGAAGCAAGACACGATATCGCCGTCCAGCAAGGGTTGCAGGTAGCGCTGCTTCTGCGCCGGCGTGCCGTAATGGGCGAGGATTTCACCGTTACCGGAGTCCGGTGCCTGGCAGCCAAACACAATCGGGCCGAACAGCGAGCGGCCGAGAATTTCATTGATCAATGCCAGGCGCACCTGGCCATACCCTGCCCCGCCCAGTTCCGGCCCCAGGTGACACGCCCATAACTTGCGTGCCTTCACCCGCGCTTGCAACGGTTTCACAAGCTTTATGAACAACGGGTCGTGGATATTCCACGGGCTGCCCAATACGTGATCGAGGGGCTCGACTTCCTCACGCACAAACTGCTCGATCCAATCCAGTTCCACTTGAATCTCGGGGTCGGTCTGAAAGTCCCAGGCCATGGTGTTTCTCCTAGCAAATAGCGATCAGGCCAGCAGCATGCCGCCGTCGACCAACAGGGTTTGGCCGAGCACATAGCTGGCCAGCGGCGAAGCAAGAAACATCGCCACATTCGCCATGTCCTGAGGGGTGCCCAGGCGCCCTTGAGGAATGGCGCGCAACGCGCCTTCGAGGCGTTTAGGGTTGCTGGTGGTTACCCGTGTCAGCTTGGTTTCCACCAGCCCCGGGGCAATGCCGTTGACCCGGATACCGTCACGGGCCCAGGCTTCGGCCAGGGTACGCGTCAGCCCGAAAGCGCCGGTTTTCGAGGCGTTGTACGCAGGGTTGCCACGGGTGGAGTGGAACGCGGCTGCCGAACTGACCGTGATCATCGAACCCTTGGCTTCCATCAGCAGCGGATGAAATTTCTGCGCACACACCATCAGGCTGGTGAGGTTGACGTCGATGACGTGCTTGAAGCCCTGGGTGAGGAATTCCTGACGGTCGTAGAGCACCGTGCCTTGCGCCTGCACCAACACATCCAGGCGGGTGAATGGCACACTGACCGCTTCGATCTGCGCCGCATCCGCGACGTCGACCTGGGCATAATGCAAGCCTTGAAGGTTAGAGTCGGGTGAATCGTGATAAGCCGCCGCCGAGGCTCGCGTGCCCCAGACATGCACCTCGGCACCGCGCTGGCGAAAGTTCTGCGCAATGCCATTGCCGATGCCACTGGAACCGCCGATCACCAGCACGGTTTTGCCGCTGAAATCCAACTCGTACATGGGTATTCCTTGTGCTTGTCGAAGAATGCTGCCGGGCCATCGGTACGCGTTTACAGCGCCACCAGACCTGCCGAGGCCAAGCGTTCAAGCTCGCTATGGGTACAGCCGAGCGCTTCCAATACTTGCCGGGTATGTTGGCCGAGGGCGGGCGGTGGGCGCTGCAGCGATAACGGCAAGTTGCCGAAATCCCAGAACGCGCCGATCTGTTGCAGGTCGCCGTACACGGCATGGGAATAGTGGGCGTGCAGACCTGCGGCGGCGTGCTCGGGGCTGTCGAGAAAGGCATCCATCTGCGCCTCCAGCACAGCCTGCGCAGGCACTTGCGCGGCAGCCAATGCGGCGAGCGCCGCTTGCCGGGCAAGACCTGCAAACCAGGTGTCGGGATGATCACCCACCAGCGCCTTGAAACGCTGCACCTCATCAGGCTGCAGTGCTGCCACCACCAGCCAGGCATCACTGCACTGATACAAGCGGTGCGCATCACTCAGGCCAGTCTGTTGCGCATCCATGTGCTCGATTGGCGTAAGGCTGCCGTCCTCCAGCACCACCGCTTCGCTCATCGACAGCAAGGTAGCGCCCAACAATGAGGAGCTGACCATTTGCCCGACGCCACTGCGGTTACGCTCGTACAATCCCAGCAGCAACGCATAGAGCGAGGACAACCCAGCAAAGAAATCACCCACGCCGAAGCGCAGCCACATCGGCGCCTGACCTTCGCCGCCCTGCTCCATCTCCCAGCCGCAGGAGGCTTGCATCAGTTGGTCAAAGCCTGGCCAATCCGCGCGCGGGCCGGTTGGCCCGTAGGCGCTGACGTGGCAATACACCAGTTGCGGGTTCAGTGCCTTGAGGCTCTCGTAGTCGACCTTGAGTTTGCGTGCGGCCGGCAGTCGCATGTTGTGGTGCACCACATCGGCCCAACGTGCCAACGCCTCGACCACGGGCTCGGTTTGCAGATCGCCCAACTGCAGCGCTACCCCCAACTTGCCGCGCTGGGTACCACTGAAAATCCGCTCCAGGCGGCGCATGGCATCGCCCTTGGGCGCCTCGACCTTAATGACTTCTGCCCCCAGGTCCGCCAGCAACATGCAGGCAAACGGCCCGGCCAGGTAGGCGCCCAGGTCCAGCACTTTCAGACCGTGCAGCGGCGGCAAAGGCGCCGGGTTCGAGCTGCGCGGTTGCAGCGGGATCACGGCATCGGCGGCTGTCAGTTCCGCGTTCCCTTCACCGGCCCGAGGTGCACTGCCGCCCACTTGCGCGGGTGGCTGCACCTGCCAGGCCGGGCCTGGTTGCAGGGTCTTGCCCAACTGCACATCGTCGACTTCAACCACGTAGCCATTCAGGCGGGCTTGCTCGTCGAAGTAGATCTCGCCGAAGGGCGCGGCAATTTGCGCGGCAACATCGTGCTGCCAGAAATGCTCGACCCAGTCCTGTGCCGACCGTGTGGCGATAACGGCCTTGTTGGCTCCGAAGTTTGGGGCCACATGGCTCGGCGGCCACAGTGCGTTCAAACGGGTCACTTCGGTTTGGCCGAACTCACTGAGCGCTGCGGCCATCCATGGTGATTTATCCGGCGAATAGTGCACATGCAACCAGCGGCCATCCGCACATTGGTGCAGCGGAATAGGAATGTGTTTATCCAGACCTTTGGCAAAGGCCGGCGTCGGCGTTTGCGCGCGGTTCCAATGCATGGTCATTGGCACTAACGCCGCCTGGGCCAGGCTGGTATGAGCGATGCCGCCGCAGCCATCACGGTCACGCGCCAGTAACCGCGCCATCACCCCGACCACACACAGCCAGCAGGCCAGCCAATTGGCAAATGGCATGCGCACAAACACCGGGCCGGGGCGATGCGCCGGCTGCTCGTCCAACAGGCCTAGGCGCGCCAGGATCAACGTTTCCCGGGGGATGGCATTCGCCAGTGCATAGCCGTTGCGGCCAGCCGCCGATCGCCGAGATCACCAATCGAGGGAAGTCTGCAGCGAGCTGCGCGTCCGCCAGACCATGGGCCTGCGATACCGCAGGCGTGTAGTCGTGCAGCAGTACATCGGCGCTGGCCAGCAGCAACTGCAACTGCTGACGGTCTACCGCGTTTTCCAGGTTGAGGACGACACTGCGCTTGCCACGGTTAAGCACCGAAAACAGTGCCTGTTGATCTCTGGCAGGGTTGCCGGGCGGTTCAACCATCACCACTTCGGCGCCGGCCTCGCGCAGTTGCAAGCCGGCTGCTGAACCGGCAATGCCGGAACACAGGCTGATGACGCGAATACCTTCGAGGATTGCCTGGCTCATTTAGCACCTGCGAATGTCTTGTTCTGCTTATAGCGCTCTGCAGCGAAGCTGCAGAACGAATCCAGTGCTTCACCTTAAGCCATCGATACAATATTCCATAGATAGATTAGTATTCCGAATATAGAATCATAAGTCTTAACATGAACAATACTTGAAAATTCGTTCAAATCAGCCGATTAAGGGCCTCGCTATGATCCTGCGCATGGACCACTTCACCATCGTCTCTGACCAACTGCAGGCGACCCGGAATTTCTATGTTGAGGTGCTGGGTTTGGCTGAGGGGCCTCGCCCGCCCTTCCCGGTTCCCGGGTTCTGGCTCTACGCCCAGGAGCACCCGGTATTGCACGTGGTGGGCGTATCGCACATGCCGGAGCCGCGACGTGGCGTGCTCGACCATATGGCCTTCCACGCCCGTGGCTTGCAGAGGATGTGGACGCACCTGGAGGAGCATGGCGTGCGCTTCAAGGTGATCCGTGCTCCCGGCAATGTGCGCACCTGGCAGTTGTTCATGCAGGACCCCAACGGCGTTGAAGTGGAGCTTGATTTCGACCCCAGCGAAGTGCCGCCCGTCGATTGGAAGGATCGCCGGGGCAGCTAAATCAAGCCGGAGTAACTGCCGCCGTCGATCTGCAGATTTTGCCCGGTGATATAGCCGGCCTGGGCGGAACAGAGAAACGCGCAGGCGGCTGCCAATTCGCTCGGCTGGCCAAATCGGCGCGCGGCTATCGGCTTGAGCATTTCCACCCGCGCCTGCTCAACACTGAGCTGGCGATGCTTGGCCAACTGCTCGGTCATAAAGCGCAGGCGGTCGGTTTCAATACGTTCCGGGAGCAGGTTGTTAATGGTCACATTGTCCCGCGCCACCTCGACTGACAGGGCTTTGCAAAAAGCGGTCAGCCCCGCACGCGCTGCCGTAGACAAACCCAAGGGCAAGCGTGGCGACTTGACCATCGCCGAGGTGATATTGACGATGCGGCCAAAACCTCGGGTGCGCATTCCGCCAACCAGCGCCTGAATCAGCAGAATGCCCGAGAGCATGTTGGCCTCGATGGCAGCCAGCCAGGCCGCGTGATCCCAGTCCTCCAGACGACCCGGCTCCGGGCCGCCGTTGTTGGTCACCAGAATGTCCACCACCGGGCAGGCGGCGAGCAACGTCGTCCGCCCGGCAGCGGTGGACAGATCGGCCACCACCGTGCGGGGCAGCCGGCCAGTCCTGCGAAGTATTTCCTGGGCAGTTTGCGCCAGGGTCTCGGCATTGCGGCCATTGATCAGCACCTCGCAGCCCTCCTGGGCCAATGCCAGCGCACAGGCTTTGCCAAGCCCTCGGGAAGATGCGCAAACCACAGCAATGCGTCCGCCGATTCCCAGATCCATAGCCGTACTCCTTGTGTGAAGGCGTCAGTCGTTCATGCCCAACAAGGCACTGATATCGCGTCCTGGTTCAGCATCGCTGCCGTAGGCGAACTGACCGGCGCGCTGGCGTTCGACCAGTTGCTCCATCTGGTAGCGATAACGAGTGCCCGGCGTATCAAAACGCGAGTGCAGGTCACGACGTTCGTCGGTGTCGAAATAACGTTGATTCTGCGGGCGCACCACCGAGTTGTCCTGGGGCTGGATGATGTAATTGATTCGCGGCATCACATAGCGAAACGGCACCGGTGCGGCGGTGGTGTTGAAGGTGACGTCACATCGGGAGCGATGCTTGCCCACCGGCAAGAACGGTTGCAGGTTAGGCACGTCATAACCAGGACGAAAGCGCGGATAGGAGATGCACACATTACTGCGCAAGTGGATGTGCAGCACCGCGCGAAAATCCTGGTATTTGGCGCGCACCCCGCCGACCCAGCGCATGATCGGCGCCACTGACTTTTGTGCAACGGTACGGGTGCGGGTCACCGTTTCAGATGTCCATTGCACCTCCACCTCGTCTGATTCGGAAATGCCATCGCCGATGGTATTGGCGTGCAGGAAATCGGCGTGGGTCAGGTCAATCAGGTTTTCCACCGAGAGCGCCGAGGTTGCATCAAAACGCACGGTGCGCTGGGTGTAGCCGGGAAGGCTGCCGTCCTGCGGTAGAAAAGGGATATGCGGTAGCAACAGCCTGTCGGCAGCGTCCGGATTGCCGTACCAGACCCAGATATAGCCGTAACGCTCAACCAGCGGATAAAACCCTGTGCCTGCAGTAAACGCAGTCAACACCGGCGCCTTGTCACGCAGACGATAGGGGTGAAATTCAGCGGCTACCGGCTGCCCGTTTTCCCGCCACAGGTAGAAGGTCTGCGCATGGATAATCCGGCGGATCGGTCGCGCGCCAAGGTCGCGGCTATGGGATACCGGAAACCAGGTGTCGTGCAGGTCGTAGTTGATCGGCGTCCAGTCGCCCCGCACTTTGCGCGAGTGGGTGTCGGTAGAGGAAGGCACGGCATGCATGGTGAGTTCTCCTGTGCTCAGACGACGGCGCTGGCGGCAATCAAATGCGGACGGCGCATGGCCCGCAGGTCGCGGGATGGGGCTTGCAGCAGGGCCGCGACGGCTACGCCATCGATCAGGTTTTTCACTTGGAACGGCGCCTGCTTGCGCGTCCGGGCAAAACGCCAGCGCAACGGTGCATGAACCGGCAACCGGTCATGCACAAAACCTCGCCAGCACAGGCTGGTGGTGCCACGGCGATTAGCCCCGGTTGCAATCATCAGAGTGATGAGCGGCAACTCGTCCTCGCTGAGCAAATCCACCCGGACACTGCCGCCACTCAGGGGGACTGCAGTGCGGACAATCAAGGGATAGTCCACCACAAACTGCGAGGGCAGCAATTGTGTGGTCCAGACCGCGCCGCGCTCCAGCACGACGCGGCCCTGCTCGCTGCGCAGATCGCCAAGGAAGAAATCGGTGAGGCGCACATGGGCAAAGCCGAGCAGGCAATCCGGGCCATCGAGCATCGCCGCCAAATACTGGTCATGACTCATGTTGACGATGGTGGAGCCGGTAAATTCTCGCCCGATCGGCAGGTAATCGCTGCTGGGCAGCTCGCCATGCGGCGTGCCCTCACCCAACCAGACATGGACAAAACCGTTTGCTTCGCGCACCGCGAACGCCCGCGCGGCATAGCGCGGCGGAACTCGCTCATCAGCGTGCAGGTTGGGAATTTTTGTGCAACCGCCACTGGCGCCATCAAAGGTCCAGCCGTGGTAACCGCATTGCAAACCGGACTCGACCACTCGTCCCAGCGCCAGGGGCACACGCCGATGTGGACAACGGTCTTCCAGTGCAAAAGCCTGGCCGGCGGCGTTGCGGAACAGGACCAGCTCCTCGCCACCAAAGGCCACGGCCAATGGCGTTTGATCATTCACGGCCTCGCAAAGCGCCATGGCCCACCAGCCAGGGGTCGTCATCGGTTTGCCTCATTGTTGTTGTTTTCGGGCAGCTGTGTTCAGCGTTATCAAGGCTAACGGTAGCGTCTCAATGCTGACAGGGCAATCATAAATATACAGATTTTTTGTTATTGTCTAAATACTGACACCCCCCCTGTAGGAGCGGGCTTGCCCGCGATGGACTCAAGAGCACCGCGAGCAAGCTCGCTCCTACAGTTGATCGGTTTCATAGCTGATCACCTGAAACCCACTCAAAAAATGAACAGATACGTGAAAATCGATCAAATTTTTAGTCAAACGGCTGGTAGAAAATTCATAAGCCTGATTATCATGAGCTCGCTAACTTAATTTCAGGCGAGGTGAAACATGGCTGAGTCGACATTGCAGCGTCCTGCGGTGCAAGCCGAGGCCCGACCGATCGAGTCATTGGAAAAGCTTCACGTGCAGATGCCTGAAGCTCCAGCCCTTGATAGCCTCGCGCAAGAACCGCCTGGCGCGGCGCGGCAACGCTGGCGTACAGGCCTGTTCCTACTGGCACCGCTCGCCGTCGTGATGTGTGCCGCCTGGTATGTGTTTGGGGGCCAGGTGGTGAGCACCGACAACGCTTATATCCAGGCCGAACGGGTGGGGGTTTCCACCGATGTGTCCGGGATCGTGGCGGCCATTGAAGTGAGTGACAACCAAGTCGTGCGCAAGGGCCAGGTGTTGTTTCGCTTGAAGCCCGAACCCTTTGAAATCGCCCTGGCCAGCGCCAGAGCGCAACTGGAAAACGCGCGCAATCAAATCCTTTACCTCAAGGCCAGCTACAACCAATCGCTGGCCGAGATCACCCAGGCTGAAGCCAGGCTGCCCTACTACCAGACCAACTTCCAACGGCTGGAAAAGCTGGTCAGCGTCTCCGCCGTATCAAAAACAATCTACGACGACGCCCGTCAGGACCTCGACAATACCCGCCAGCAGGTGTCGGTAGCGAAAGCCCGGGCTGGCGCGGCATTAGCCCAACTGGGTGGACGGCTGGACAGGCCACTCGAGCAACACCCCTCCTATCTGCAAGCACAAGCGGCGCTGCATGAAGCCGAACGTAACCTGCGTAACTCCGTGGTGACCGCACCGTTCGGCGGCGTAGTGACCAACGTCGACTCGTTGCAAGTGGGTGCGTACCTGCAACCGCCACAATCGGGCTTCAGCCTGGTGTCCAGCGAGCACCTGTGGGTGGCCGCCTCACCGAAAGAAACCGAGCTGACGAACGCTCACGTAGGCCAGGGCGCAACCATTGAGGTCGATACCTACCCCGGTGTCACCTGGCACGGCACCGTGGAAAGCATCAGCCCGGCGTCCAGCTCCAGCTTTTCGCTACTGCCGGCACAGAACACCACGGGCAACTGGGTGAAGGTGGTGCAGCGTATTCCGGTGCGGATCCGCATCGACGATGCCGCAGGCAAACCAGCGCTGCGCCATGGCATGAGTGCCGTAGTAGAGATCGATACCGGCACTGCCCGTGGACTGCCGAAACCGCTGGCCGACCTGTTTGCCCGTCATCATGAGTGAAGTGACCGGGCCGCTGCCGCCTTCGCCGCTGCGCGTACTGATCACGCTTTGCGTGGTGCTGGCAGTGGTCATGCAAGCCTTGGACACCACCATCGCCAACGTCGCCCTGCCCTATATGCAGGGCAGCGTGTCGGCCAGCGCCGATCAGATCAATTGGGTGCTGACCTCCTACATCGTCGCCACCGCGATCATGACGCCACCTTCGGCATTCCTTGCCCGGCGCTTCGGTCGCAAGCGCGTATTGCTGTGGTCGATCTTCGGTTTTGTATTGACGTCGGTGCTCTGTGGCATTGCCGGTTCCTTGGAAGAAATCATCCTGTTCCGTCTGCTGCAAGGACTGGCAGGGGCGGCATTGGTACCCTTGTCGCAAGGCATCCTGCTGGATATTTACCCGCAGAAAGACCG
Source organism: Pseudomonas sp. VI4.1 (assembly GCF_002029345.1). NCBI lineage: Bacteria > Pseudomonadati > Pseudomonadota > Gammaproteobacteria > Pseudomonadales > Pseudomonadaceae > Pseudomonas > Pseudomonas sp. VI4.1. The sequence goes on along the minus strand of NZ_MULM01000183.1, from coordinate 100,479 downwards.
AGGCTCGGCAGTGGCCCTGTTCGGGGTATCGGTGATGGTTGGTCCGGTGCTGGGTCCGATGATCGGCGGCTGGCTGACGGAACACCTCAGCTGGCGCTGGGTGTTCTTCATCAACTTGCCTATCGGGTTGCTGGCCTTTATCGGCATGATGCGCTTCATTCAGGAAACCCCGGCCGACAGAACCGCCCGCCTGGACTGGCTGGGCTTTGGTTCGCTCAGCGTGGCCATCCTGTCGTTTCAATTGTTTCTCGACCGCGGTGAACAACTGGGCTGGTTAGACTCTGGCGAAATAATCCTGGAAGCGCTGGTGGCCGCCATCGCTTCGTACATTTTCATCGTCCACACCTTTACCCATGACAAGCCATTTATCAGCCTGAAACTGTTCAAGGACCGCAATTACTCGGTGGCGGTGGTATTTATTTTCATCATCGGCATTACCTATCTGGCGTCACTCGCGTTGATGACACCCTACCTGCAAACCCTGATGGGCTACCCGGTGCTCACCGCCGGCCTGGTGATGGGCCCGCGCGGCCTGGGGACGATGCTCAGTATGTTCCTGGCCGGGAAGATCATGGGCAAAATGGATATCCGCTGGATATTGTTTTGCGGCCTGGTGCTGTCCGCCTGGTCGATGTACATGATGACCGGCTGGACCCCGGCAGTGTCCATCGACACCATCGTCTACGTTGGCTTTGTCCAGGGCGCGAGCCTGGGCCTGTTGTTCGTCCCGCTGACCACCATTGCCTTCACCACCCTGCCCCCGCAACTGCGCGGCGAAGCCACCGGCCTGTACAACCTTTCACGCAACGTCGGCTCCAGTGTCGGCATCTCGATCGTGACGGTGCTGCTGGCACACAACACGCAAATCAACCATGCCGAAATCGGCGCCTACGTGACGCCGTTCAACCGCCTGTTCGATGCCTGGCCAGTGAGCAACCACCTCAACCCGGCAACCGCAGGCGGACGTGCGGCGCTGGACAGCATGATCACCGTACAGGCCAGTTGGGTGGCCTATCTGGATGACTTCAAGCTACTGATGCTGTTGTCCATCGGGGTCATGCCGCTGTTGCTGATATTCCGCACGCCCAAGCTTCACCGTGGCACCTCGGCATAATCGCCGTCAGACCTCGAAGCGGAACCGTCCCACCGCAAGATTCAGCTCATCGGACAGCTCGCGCAAAGAGACCACGGCTCTCGATACCTGATGGGTGATCGCATCACCCTCGCCGGCCATGCGGGAGATGTGCTCGACGTTCGCCACAATGCCCCGCCCACCCTCGCTCTGCACGCTCACCGCATCGGCAATCCGGTCCACCCCGCGGGTGGAGTCGCCGACCAATTCCGCCGCCTGTTGCAGGGTGCTTTCCAACTCACAGAGCAATCGGCCGCTGTCATCCAGCGCCACCGTGCCTGCGCGCAATGCTTCGTCGACGATCCCGGACTGGTTCTCCAGCTTCAGTGTCAACTGGTTGATCGAATTCGCTGCCAGGGCAGAGCGTTGTGCCAGGTTGCGCACTTCATCGGCCACCACACTGAAGCCGCGTCCGCTTTCCCCGGCTCGCGCCGCCTCGATCGCCGCGTTGAGCGCCAGCATACTGGTCTGCGCGGAAAGGTCCTTGACCTGACCGATGCTCGCGGTGATCGCCGTGGTGCTCTCGACGAAATCGCCCACCGAGCCGCGGATAGCCGAGAATGCCAGGCGCACGCTGTCGATTTTCTCGAGCAGTCGCGACAACGCCAGATGCCCGTCTTGCGCACCGCGCAAGCTGGCTTCGGCACAACTGCGCAGGCTTTGCGCATGGCTGGAGATCGCCGCAATCCCGTCGCTCATCTGCTCGATGGTCATCGACACCGCGCCCACCGCACCGGCCTGCGCGGTGGAGCTTTCGGCCACTCGAGCCGAGGTCCCCACCAGTTCCTCTGCCGACGCGCCGACCGATGCCGCGACGCAGGCTACCTTGCGCATGGCCTGCTGGAAGCTATCGATAAGTTCGTTGAATGCCTGAGCTGTGTGGGCAACTTCGTCTCGACCCATGACCCGCACGCGCCGGGTCAGGTCGCCATCGCGCAAGTCGATCGAAGCCTGCTCGATCTCGCGGATGGGCCGGATGATCTGCGCACGCAGCAACAGACTCACCCACACGGCCAGAACGCTGGCGCCCAGCAGTACCGTGACCAGCATCCGTGACACCTGTCGCTGCGTGGCACCGGCCTCGGCAAAGGCGCCGGAGGTCAACTGCGCCTGCAGGCCCAGCAGGCGATTAAATTGTCCTTGCAGACCATTGTTGTCGGCACGCACCCTCCCCAGCAGCGAGGCCGCCTGTGTCTGATCACTCAAGGCGGTGCGCTTGAAATCGGCCAGGCCCTCGCCGACCACTGCGGCTTGCTCCTGCACTGCCTGATAGAGCGCCTTCTCTTCCTCGCCCAGCCGCGTCTCGCGGGCCACCTTGTCCAGCCCTGTGCGCATATCGTCGACACTGGCCTGCATATCTTCAAGATATGACTCAAGGTCTTCCGCGGAAGCTTGCCCATTGGATTCGAGAATGCGCGCGCCGGTAGCATAGGCGCCGACCATCGCCGCCTGCGAGGCGGCCGAGGTTTCCAGCACTTGGCGATACTGCTGGAATCGTAACTGGTCGATTTCTTCGATGACCGCCTGTTGCTTGGCCAGCCCGTAGTAGGCCATTCCCGAGACTACCAGTAGAGCGAGCACAAACAAGCCCGGTAGCACGAGGAGCTTGGCACCGATGGAGAGGCCTTTCAGGAATGACATGTTGGTTACCATTTTTTGTTTTTATAGGGCGTGACTGAACAGGCGATTCATCCTGTATTATTCTTTATACAGTACTTGATTCTATTATCAGAATCAAAATTGAAACACCCCTCCCAGGTGGGGAGTTGCCCATCGGCGACAAACAGCCAACAGCGCGATAAGTATCAGCTGCCTGGACACGGCCTACGCCAGTTGATACTGGAGGTAATCGCCGACGTGCGCGCCGACCCGGTTTTAGTCGAGCGACTGGCTGAAGATCCCAGTGCTGAAAATGCCGAAAAGATGATGCTGGATTTCTCCCGACGCTTTCCGTCCATGCTCGCGCCGCATCTGCCTGCGTTATTCGGGCTGTTCGAATCAGGCGATGTGCCGGTGCTGATCCATTGCGCGGCGAGCAAGAACCGGACGGTATTCGGATGTTTCTGATCGAAGGATTCGCCTCCGTCATTTTGTGTCTCTTGGTCTGGAAAGTACTGGATTCCTATCCCAAAGACGCCAACTGGCTAAGCCGCGACGAAAAAGCCGCCCTGTCGGATGTCATCGCGAAAGAACAACAGGCCCGCGAAGCGTCACGCGGAGCCCATCTGCCAGCCCTGAAACTGTTGGCCGACAAGCAGATCCTGCTGTTCTGTTTCTTGTTTTTCACCATTGCCCAGAACGTCTATGGCGTCACCTTTTGGCTGCCAACCATGATCCGTGGATTAGGGGGTCTCAGCGATATTCAGGTGGGCCTGCTGAATTCCGTTCCCTGGTTGATCGCCATCGTCGCCATGTATTCGTTTGCCGTGATGGCCGGCAAATGGTTAACCCAACAAGCCTGGCTGTGCATCAGCCTGTTGATTGCCGCAGCGGGACTGTTCGTGTCGACGCTGGGTGGGCCGCTGTTCGGTTTCATGCCATTTGCTTTGCCGCCATCGGCTTTAAATCCGCCACGGCGATGTTCTGGCCGATTCCTCAGGCCTATCTCGACGCACGCGTGTCTGCGGCGGTACTCGCCCTGGTGAATGCGGTCGGGACGCTTGGAGGCTTCGTCAGCCCAAGCATGTTCGGAATCCTGGAGCAAAAAACCGGCTCGATTCAGAGCGGAATATACATCCTGGTGGGCACATCATTACTGGCCGCGGTTTTAGCGCTGTTCAGTAAAACCAAGCCAGCCCGCTCCGACAATGTACCCACAGCCATGATCGTCGCGACCAAGTAAACGTAACGGCTGGCAAGACGGCAATGTGCGGGCGTAGTCATCTGATGGCGAAGGAAAAAAAAAAGGCTGCAGGAGCAGCCTCAGGGATGGGGGGGCAGAGAGACTTGGCATCACTCATGTTTTTTTTATAGAGCGTAGCTTTGTCGGCCAGGCAACAAGATCAATCGACTACATGGAACCTGGGTAGCTTCCATTTCCAATGAATGGCGGCAATACGGCTGACGAAAACGAACGCAATGGCGATTGCAGACGCTACTTCAAGAGACATCTGCAAATTCAACAGCGTGATGTAGGCGACGGCACCCAGAATACTGATGGATGCATAAACCTCACGTTTAAACACCAACGGTATTTCGTTACACAACACATCACGTATCACACCCCCGGCGACTGCGGTAGCTACACCCATGATCACTGCGATGCTGGGAGGGAGGTTTTGCTGAAGAGCCATATCTGTTCCTCTGACCGTAAATACTGCCAATCCAAATGCATCGGCTACCAACAACACCTTCTCGTTGAAGGTTTTCAAGGTCCTCGCCCAAATCATGGTTCCTAGCGAAGCACTGACCGCTACCAAAAAGCCATTCTCATTGGAAATCCACTCGATCGGATAATGTGCCATCAGTACGTCACGCAAGGCACCGCCGCCTAAAGCGGTGACCAAACTGAGGGTGATTACACCGAACCAGTCCAACGATTTTCGCCCTGCCATCAGGGTGCCGGTCACTGCGAAGGCTGCAACGCCTGACAACTCACAGTAATAAATCACCCAATCAGCGTGGTAAGCCTTCATCTACGGAACCAGCCTGTACTGCAAATGGGAGAAGTTCTTGAAATGAAGCGCCCTCTTAGACACACATCAAGGTCTAATAACATTATCATAGTATGATAATAAAAGCACAGCTGAGGCGTGCGAGGTAAAGGCCACCTCGTCGCGATCATTGCCGACGGAGCGTCGATTCTGCATCCGGGCAACCAGGGATCTCTTGCCAGCAAGCCGGTGATGGAGGGAAAAGCGCTTCTACGAACCTAATCGGTGACAAATAAATCCCCGACTATTACAATTTGATTAACATCGACCGTTTTAGGGTAGTGGCAATTCCATGGAAAATAAGACTGCACGACTAACTGTGCTCATTGATCCCGTCAAGAAAAAAGCGCTTGAAGAGCTGTGCGCGTCTCAGGATCTGACGCCCTCTCAGGTCGTTCGTCAGCTTATTCGGGACTATCTGGAGACGCACGGCGTGTCCTACGCCACCAAAAGCAAAACTGCGGCCAATGGCAAGTGATTCATCTGCGCATGAGCGGGCACGACGAATGCCTGCTCATCGCGCCTTCTACTCTGTTGCACCTCATCGCTAGCCCTGGGGCTTGTCGATCTCGGCGTAGCTGCCCAGTGCACCACTGAAGTCAGCATGATAATGCTGTGAGCCGAGTGCCTGAAGAACCCCTGCCTTGTCGAGCTTGCCAAGGACTTTTTCGTTGGCTTCACACAACTTCACGACGATGCTGCGTTTACGCAGCTGCTCAATCACTTCGAGCAGCGTTTGCAAGCCCGTGATATCCATGAACGGCACCCGCTTCAGACGAATAATCAACGTCCCGGGATCGGTGTGCGTCTGAGCCAAAACCCGCTCAAAGGTTTCTGCGGCGCCAAAGAAGAGAGGCCCCTCAATGGTGTAAACCAAAACACCAGGTGGAAGATGTACATGCCCATTCAGGCGCAACTCTGCCTCCAGCTCTTTTTCGACCATTAACTGCACCCCTACAGATGAAGCCATCCGACGCATGAACTGCAGCATGGCGAGAATGACCCCGATATTCACTGCAATCGCCAGGTCGCTGAAAACGGTCAGGCTGAACGTGATCAAAAGGATCGCAACGTCCGCTTTTGGGGCTCGTTTGACCATGCGTTTGAAGTGCTTCAGTTCGCTCATGTTGTAAGCGACCACGAACAAGATCGCGGCCAACGCGCACAGCGGGATATCCGAAGCCAGAGGTGCCAGGAAGAGGATCAATAAAATCAACGTGACAGCGTGCGCAAAACCGGCAATGGGGCTGTTGCCACCGTTGCGGATGTTGGTCGCTGTTCGAGCGATCGCGCCTGTCGCAGCAAAGCCACCAAACAGAGGAGTGACCAGGTTGGCAATGCCTTGTCCGATCAACTCCTGATTGGAGTCATGTTTGGTGCCGGCCATCCCGTCGGCGACAACAGCAGACAACAGCGACTCGATCGCCCCCAGCATCGCGATCGCGAACGCAGGACCAATCAATTCAATGATCTGCGGCAGCGTTATTTCAGGAAGGCCAATGTTGGGCAGTCCTTGAGGAATCCCCCCGAATGCACTCCCGATCGTTGCCACGCCATCGAATTGAAAACAGGCGTGCAACGCCGTCACAACGACCATGGCAATCAGAGGACCGGGAACACGCCTTACGCCGGGTACTTTAGGCGCGAGTATCACCAACAGCAGGCTTAAAAGGGCTAACAGGGTCGTGGGCACATGGAGGCCGGGCAGAGCCTGGACGAGGTGCCAAAGCCGCTCATGAAAATGGTCGCCACCGATTTTCGGCAAGCCCAAAAAGTCTTTCCATTGCCCGACCCAAATGATCACCCCGATGCCGGCGGTGAACCCAACGATCACGGGATCGGGAATGAACTTGATTAGTGCGCCAAGCTTGGTGATGCCGAGCAGCAATAATATTGCACCGGCCATCATCGTCGCGATCTGCAAGCCATCAACGCCATATTTGGCGGTCACACCCGCCAAAATGACAATGAATGCCCCTGTCGGGCCAGCTATCTGAAGACGGCTCCCGCCGAAGAGCGAAACCAAGAGACCCGCGACAATGGCGGTGTAAATCCCTTGCTCAGGTTTGACGCCCGAGGCGATGGCAAATGCCATGGCCAAGGGTAGCGCCACGACGCCGACGATGACCCCCGAGACGATATTTCGAAGCCAATGCTCGCGCCCTAACAAGCCTGCTTTCCAAGCTTCTCGTATCGCAATCATGACTAGCCTCGCTTTGATGGCATGTGCATACTATTTACACGTAGTGATAATAGTAAAGCAATTGGCCTGGCCTCGTACGACACCAGCGACACAGTAGATACAGTGTCGAGAGCGCATAAACATATGCCCGGAGACCCCGAATGAAACGCGAAGACGTCAAAACCAAACACGGTGAAGGCATGCATTTTGACACGCATGTGATAGCCAACCCGGCCAATACGCACGAATGGATCATCCTTTTCAAAAAGGAAGCTGGGAGAAGCTATTTCCTGGTCAATGACAACGAGGAAATCGAGTCATTTGGACAACTCGATGAACTGATCCGCGAGCTTCGAGCGCTGGGTATCAAGTCCGCCGAAGTTCATTTCTGACTGTTCGAAAGACAGCTCGGAACGACACCTGAACTGTTGTCTCAGCGCCTTTGTCATGGCCTGCTCCCCTTTCGCTCCCCGCTATTTTGATCACCGCCTTCATTTGAGCCACGTCCATCACTTCAGCGTCTTGACGCTGGGGACATTCGAGCGCGCAAAAAAATGGCCACACGAGGTGGCCTAAGACGGGTTCAAGCATAGGAGGATCTCTATTGACCAACAGATACAGGCCCACCCTGAAGTCTCAGGGCCAATAGAATGGGTCCGCTGGCTGACAAACCCCTTCATCAGCAGCGTTCAGCCGGCAATGAGATCCTGGTCTGTGGGTCAGGACTTCGTTGCCTCGCATTATAATAGTGTTAACATGCGATTGTAATCAATGTCTAATCAGGTGATCGCATGACTACCGACTTCAAGAAGGCTGCACTGGATTACCACGAATTCCCAACCCCAGGAAAAATCAGCATCGCGCTGACCAAGCCCGCCGACACAGCCGCCCAACTCGCACTGGCCTACAGCCCAGGCGTAGCGGAGCCCGTACGCGAAATTGCGAAGGACCCGGAGAACGCTTACCGCTACACCGGTAAAGGAAATCTGGTGGCCGTGATCACCAACGGCACGGCCATTCTAGGCCTCGGCAATCTGGGCCCCTTGGCCAGCAAGCCGGTCATGGAAGGCAAAGCATTGCTGTTCAAGCGTTTCGCCGGAATCGATTCGATCGATATCGAAGTCAATGCCGAGAGCTCCCAGGCCTTTATCGAGACCGTCGTGCGCATTGCCGACACCTTTGGCGGCATCAACCTGGAAGACATCAAAGCGCCTGAGTGCTTTGAAATCGAAGAAGCACTGATCGAACAGTGCAGCATCCCAGTTTTCCATGACGACCAACACGGTACGGCCATCGTCACGGCCGCCGGCATGCTCAATGCACTTGAGATCCAGGGCAAAACCCTGGGGAATGCGCGAATTGTCTGCCTCGGCGCCGGTGCCGCCGCCACTGCTTGCATGCGCCTGCTGCTTAGTCTCGGCGCTCAGAAAAGCAACCTGTACATGGTCGATCGTGTCGGTGTCATCCACTCCGCTCGGGAAGGCCTCAATCAATACAAAGCACAGTTCGTCAACGACGGTGGCCCTCGTACGCTGATGGAAGCCATGACCGGCGCTGACGTGTTTGTCGGCCTGTCTGGAGCCAATCTCCTCCCGGCAGAAGCATTGGCAGCGATGGCACCTGACCCGATCGTGTTTGCCTGCTCTAACCCGGACCCTGAAATCAGCTACGAGCTGGCCATGGCCACACGTGATGACCTGATCATGGCGACCGGTCGCTCTGATTACCCGAACCAGGTCAATAACGTCCTGGGCTTTCCGTTCATTTTCCGCGGAACGCTGGATGTTCGCGCAACCCGGATCAACGAAGCGATGAAAATTGCGGCGGTGGAAGCCCTGCGCCAATTGGCCAAGGAGCCGACACCGGTGCAAGTGCTGCAAGCATTCAACGTCGATAAACTTGAGTTTGGCCGCGATTACATTCTCCCCAAAGCGCTCGATGCTCGTCTGCTCGGAGCAATAGCCGGTGCTGTGGCCAAGGCCGCTATCGACACCGGCGTTGCAAAGCTGCATTACCCGGAGCACTACCCGCTTTAAGCTTTTGCTCCTCATATGCTTGAGACAACGGTGAATAAATGCCGATCAAATATGTCAGGAGTCTCACCGGGCGAAGGCGTACCACCGCTGCAAACCGACATCTTGGGTTTGCCTTGGCCTTCGTCGCGGGAGCAATCAACGCTGGCGGTTTCCTGGCAGTGCAGCAGTACACCTCACACATGACCGGCATCGTCTCTTCGATGGCAGACAACAGTGTGCTGGGCGCCTACGACCTGGTGCTCAGTGGCACCGGCGCATTGTTGTCTTTTCTGGTTGGGGCTGCGTGCTCTGCGGTCATGGTCAATTACTCCCGACGCAGACGGATGCACAGTGAGTTTGCAGTGCCCCTTCTGGTCGAGGCCTTTCTGCTTATCTGCTTTGGCTTTCTGGGCGCGACTCTCCACAGTGAATGGTTTGTTCGTGTCAGTCACCGTGATGCTCCTGTGCTTCATCATGGGGCTACAAAACGCGGTGATCACCAAAATTTCAAAAGCCGAAATCCGCACGACACACATCACCGGCATCATCACGGACATCGGAATCGAGTTGGGAAAACTCTTTTACTGGAATGCCGCCAGCCCATCGACACACCCAAAAGTTCTCGCCAATCGGACCCGGCTCAAAATACTGATACTGCTGGCGCTGAATTTTTTCTTCGGCGGCGTGGTGGGGGCATTCGGGTTCAAGCACATTGGTTACATCTCAACGGTACCGCTCGCGATGGTTCTGGTGACGCTGGCAATCGTGCCTGCCTTTGATGACGTCAGGCTTTTTGTCCGCCGCGTCATGCGAAAGTGAGCCAATGACTTTTGCTGAGCGCGCCCGCCGCAAAACATTAACATTGTATGGTAATGTTATGCGCATATTCGCGACACCCGTCTCAATCAACCAATCAATACAGCAGGCTGACAAAGCTCTGTTAAGGAAGAGACCATGAGCAGAACAATCGCAATCATCAAGGGCGACGGCATCGGCCCCGAGATCATGCAAGCGACGCTACGCGTACTCGACGCCCTTGACTGCAATCTTCGCTACGACTTCGTTGAGGCCGGCCTGGAGGCGTTGCAGCAACATGGACAGCTGATGCCGCCCGCCTCTATCGATACGATCGCCAAACATGGCATCGCACTTAAAGGCCCGCTGACGACACCGATTGGCCGCGGGTTCTCATCGATCAACGTCCACTTGCGCCGCCATTTCGATCTCTACGCCAATGTCCGACCGGCGATCAGTTTCCCGGGGACCCGTTCGCGCTTCGAAGATATCGACATCATCACGGTGCGCGAAAATACCGAGGGGGCGTACTTACCCGAAGGACAGAGTATTTCCGAAGACGGCGAAGTCGCTTTGGCGAGCATTCGCGTAACACGCACAGCCTCCGAACGCATCGTGCGATACGCGTTCGAGCTGGCTCGTAGCAAAGGCCGCAAGAAAGTTACCGCGGTGCACAAGGCCAATATCATCAAGTCTTGCTCCGGTTTGTTTCTTGAGGTCGCGCGTGAGGTCGCTGCGGACTATCCGGAAATCGAATTCCACGAAATGATCGTCGATAACGCCTGTATGCAGTTGGTAATGAACCCCCATCAATTCGATGTCATTGTCACCACCAACCTGTTTGGCGACATCCTTTCAGACTTGTGCGCAGGCCTGGTGGGTGGATTGGGCTTGGCGCCCGGGTCGAACATCGGTGCCGATGCGGCCATCTTCGAAGCGGTCCACGGCTCGGCACCGGACATCGCTGGCAAGAACATCGCGAACCCTTGTGCATTGTTGTTGGCTGCCGCGGACATGCTTGATTATCTGGGCATGGTGGACAAGGGGACACGCATTCGTACCGCTATCCGCGTTGTCCTGAAAACCGCCCGCGATCAGGTGACACCGGATATGGGGGGAAGCGGAACGACCGAGTCCTTCGCTGACGCCCTGGTAGCCTACTTGCGTGACTAGATAGACGTATTCGCCAGCTCAGTCAGAGCTGGCGTTTTATATCTGTTCCCTCCGGGCCGAGAGCGAAAGGTCCCATGCTGATCACCGTCCAGCCAAAACAAGGGCAACACATTCAATTACTTACTGCCGTTTCCGTTACCGGTTGCCGGCACTGCATACGGGTACATATGTGGAGCTTCTATCCGCTGTTTCAGCGTTGCCGCGTAGTCCTTTGCACCCTGCTCATTGCGGAACTGAATTCGCCGGGTACCTACACACACGGACCATAGATCTTCACTCTGACCAGACAGATGTTCGACCCTGACAGACATGACGACACTCCAAGGAAAAATAATTCACAAATGAATTTCAGCCACCTTGATGCCGATTTCACGCAGCTCATGAATCAAATCATCAAGGTGTCGGAAGGGTTCGATTTCTTCGTTGTCATTGACCAGGAAAAAGCTTCTTCCTGCATCCTTTTTAAAGAAGGCGATCCACTCCTGGGTGTTGGCCGGATTGGCAATCAAATGGGTGTCAAACTGAATGCCTTCAGCGTGTTTGATTTTTACGTCCTCACGTTTCATGCAGCTCTCCAAGCGCTCAAATCTTGCTGTTCTCATGCGTGATTTTGCCTCCCGGCAGTTAAGCAAAAGAGGTCGCCTGCCTGAGGCAAGGTCGAGCAGATTGCCTTTCTATTATCACTGCATGATAATATTATGCACATATGAACCCTCGGAGGCTAGTCATTAGCAGAACCACCGTCTTTCGATTTACCGCGTACGGTTTCTGAATTTTAGGGACGAAAGTCATCATGCGAAAAACAGAAATTAAGCTGTGTGTCCCGCTCAATGCGCCAACACTGGTGCCCGGGCAGCGATTGTGGGTTTGCCTTGAGCAATGCGTCGTCGTCCAGCAGCGAGAAACAAAAATCTATCAGGTTGTTTTTGACTGCAAAGCACCTAAGACAACACGAATTCTTTGGACAGAGGACGAGTGGATTTTCATCGGCAGGCACAAGCAAAATGCTGAAAAAGATCCTTCGCTGGCTACATTTGTATCAACACTGAAAACTGAATAGAGGGCTTCCTGCATAATGCTAAAAATAACTATTGGCGTAGGGCATCAACTGCTTCAAGCCGTTTAATGCCGATTACTTGCAGGGGCGTTTTTAAATAGTCTTTCCAATCAAGCTCACGGCCATTGATCACCGACCATGGAACTCCCATGGAGCACCGATAATTTGCGCGAACAATACGATCTCTACTTTTCGACTTTCATTACCGCCCCGCGCCTCTTGCAAGAGACTCCGTATTCAAAGCATACACCCAAGCAAGGCAGCGTTCTGCTGGAGCACCGGCAGGCATTGATCGCGTAATTCCTGAAGGGTCAAACGTGCGGTAAATGTGCTGACACTCATGGCGGCGACCACTTTACCTTGGGCGTTTCTCACCGGCACCGCCATTGAACGCATCCCCAGTTCGAGCTCTTCATCGGTAAAAGCAAACCCTTCGATCCGTGCCTGCTCGATCCTGTCCATGATCACTTTCGGGTCGACGATCATGTGGGCCGTGGTCGGCGACGGAGGATCAGTCAGGTAGCGGCGGACTTCTTCGTCGCTCAACCCCGCCAACAAGACCTGCCCCGTTGCCGAGCCATAGGCCGGTAGGCGCGCACCCAGGCGTACGCCGGTCGTCACGACTTTTGCCGCCTCGGCACGGGCGACGAATACCGACCAGCCATCTTCGAATACCGCCAAGGAAATCGATTCCCCGAGCGCTTCACGGGCCGACGCCAAATATGGCTGGGCCAGTTGCGGTAGCGGCGCCGCATCCAGATAGGCCGCACCGAGTCGCAAGAACCTGGGCGTGGGCCTGAAGTGCTTGCCGTCATGGGTCAGATAGCCCAGATCCACCAACGTGAGCAGGCAGCGGCGGGCAGCGGCACGGGTGGTGTCGGTCAGTGCCGCCGCGTCCGATACCGTCAATTGCGAGTGCTCCAAACCGAACACTTCGATGATTGCCAGGCCCTTTGCCAGGCCCGACATACCTTCCGGGGCGCGCACAGCTACGCCATCAGCGGACGTATTTTTCTTGACAACCATAATTGTCCAACGCTCTAATTGTTCGAGAAATGAAACAATGTTCGCTATTCGAACAAAAATAAAACCTCATGTCAACCATGTGCTAGTCGGAAAGAACATTTTTCTGCAGCCATGAGGACCTGATCCGGGAGAAAAAATGAACATCATTACTGATCGAGTACCTGAAAACCCCCTGTGGCCCGATGGATTGACCCGTGTGCCCTACTGGGCTTTTCAGAGCGCTGCTGTGTACAAGGATGAACAGACGCGGCTGTTCCAGGGGCCTCACTGGAGTTATCTGTGCCTCGAGGCCGAGATTCCCGAGCCCGGCGACTTCAAGACCAGTTTCATTGGCGAGACCTCGATTGTCGTGACCCGCGACAGCGACGGCGAACTCTATGCCTTCGAGAATCGCTGCGCGCATCGTGGCGCCCTCCTTGCCCTGGAGGACAGTGGTAAAGCCAAAGACTTCACCTGCGTGTATCACGCCTGGAGTTACAACCTGCAAGGCGATCTGACCGGCGTCGCTTTCAAGGATGGCATCAAGGGCAATGGCGGCATGGCGCCTTCGTTCTGCATGGAACAACACGGCCCGCGCAAGCTGCGCGTAGCGACTGTTCACGGCCTGGTGTTCGGCAGCTTCAGCGATGACGTGCCCGATATCGAAGAGTACCTGGGCGAGGAAATCCTCAGCCGTATCGAGCGCGTTCTCGGCGGACGCAAGCCAGTGGTTCTGGGCCGCTTCACCCAGATGCTGCCCAACAACTGGAAGCTGTATATCGAGAACGTCAAAGACTCGTACCACGCCAGTATCCTGCATCTGTTCTTCACCACCTTCGAGATCAACCGCCTGTCCCAGCGCGGCGCGATCATCGTTGATGAGAGCGGCGGACATCACGTCAGCTACTCGGCCATCGACCGTGAAGCCGAACGTCAGGCCGAGCGCGATGCCTCCTATGCAGAACAAAGCATCCGCTCCGACAGCGCTTATCAGTTGCAGGACCCCTCTTTGCTCGAAGGCTTCAGTGAAGTCGGTGATGACGTCACGCTGCAAATCCTGTCGATCTTCCCCTGCTTCGTGCTGCAACAGATCCAGAATTCGGTCGCAGTCCGCCAAGTGCTGCCACGGGGCGTGGAAACGACTCAGCTCAACTGGACCTACCTGGGCTTTGAAGACGACACGCCCGAACAACGACTGACGCGTCTGAAGCAGGCCAACCTTGTCGGTCCCGCTGGCTATATCTCCATGGAAGATGGTTGCGTAGGCGGCTTTGTCCAGCGTGGCATCGCCGGCGCTTCCAATCAGAGCGCCGTGCTGGAAATGGGCGGGACTGACGCCGAATCGAGTGATAGCCGGATTACCGAGGCGTCTATCCGCGGTTTCTGGAAGGCCTATCGCGCGGCCATGGATCTATGAAGAGGGAATCATTCGTGACACATAATATTTTTGCACTGATCAGCCAGACTCAAGCCCTCTACGCCCGCTGCATCGATGAAGGCCCGCTGGAAGCATGGCCGGAGTTTTTCCTGGAGAAGTGCCTGTATACCGTTACTACCGCCGATAACTACCGACAAGGATTGCCCGCTGGCATGATTTGGGCCGACAACCGCGGAATGTTGATTGACCGGGTATCCGCCTTGCGCGACGCCAATATCTACGAGCGGCACAGCTACCGCCATATGCTCAATCAGCCGGTGATCCTGGAGTGCAACGTCAACCTGGTGCGCAGCGAGACGGCATTTCTGGTGCTGCGCATCATGCGCGACGGCACGACCGAGAACTTCGTCTCCGGCCGCTATATCGATTGCTACCGGGTCGACGGCGAAACAGCCATGTTGGCTGAACGAACCGTGGTGTGCGACAGCTCACGCATCGACACGCTGCTGGCGCTGCCGCTATGAGCCTGCCGGCATCGCGAATCCTCTTGAGCATCGGCGACCCCAACGGCATCGGCCCGGAAATCGCTGTCAAAGCCGTCGCGGCTCTGCAGGACGAACCCGAGTTGAATCCGGTCATTGTCGGCGATCGGTTTGTCGTCGAAGCCTATGCGCAGGACGTAGGCCTGCGAGTCAAAGAGACTGACGGCACCGCACCGGCAGAAGCGGGAGTGATCCACCTGCTGCCCGTACATAGTCTGGCATCCGAGGCTTTCGTGCCTGGTCAAGTGAATGCCGCGGCAGGGGCTGCCACGGTGGATTATTTGTCTGCCGCGGTGGTGGGTCTGAGCCTGGGCCGGGCACGCGGCATTGTCGCGTGCCCGCATTCCGAGACGGCGATCAATGCCGCCGGGATCGATTTTTCCGGTTACCCAAACCTGCTGGCCAGACTGGTAGGCGTCGAGTCCGACCGTGTGTTTCTGATGCTGATCGGTGCGGGGATGCGGATCGTTCACGTCACCTTGCACGAGCGCCTGGCCGATTCACTGGCCAGGCTGACGCCCGAATTGGTGGTGGCCGCAGGTCATGCAGCCGTTTCTGCACTCCACGCGCTGGGCATCGATGCTCCGCGCATTGGCGTCTTCGGCATTAATCCTCATGCTGGTGAAAACGGCCTGTTCGGCCGGGACGATCAGCAGATAACTGTCCCAGCCGTCGAGCACCTGCGGCAGGCGGGTATCGATGCCCATGGGCCGGTCGGCGCCGATCTGATGCTTGGCCAAAATGGCTATGACGCCTTTATTGCCATGTATCACGACCAGGGTCACATCCCGATCAAACTGCTGGCCGGGCGTACCGCCTCGGCGCTGTCCATCGGTGCCGGCCTGATCTTTTCCAGCGTGGGCCACGGCTCGGCATTCGATATCGCCGGTAAAGACCTCGCCGATCCCGAAGCGGTGATCCGCGCGCTGCGCCTGGTAGGTGGCGCGGCGCTTTCCAGCCAGGAGGTTTGGGCATGACGTTCGACGTAACAATCTCTGGATCGGACATTGTCTTTCCCTGCGAGCCCGACGAGACAGTGCTGGATGCTGCCGAGCGGGCGGGGTTTTCGATCCCCTACTCCTGCCGCAAGGGCGTGTGCTCGACCTGCGAAGGCGGCTTGATCGCCGGGCAATTGCAAGTGCGCGGACAAGGGCTCGCACGCGGGCCTGCCACGGGGGTGCTGCTGTGTCAGGCGCGCCCGTGCTCGTCGGTGGAAATCGCCCCCAAACGCATCGTTCAACGCGCGGCGCCGGTGCGCAAGGTCATCACCACCAAGGTCCATCGCCTCACTCGCCCCAACGCCGATGTCGTGGTTCTGCACCTGCGCTTCCCTCCGGGTGTGCGCGCCAAATTCCAGGCCGGTCAATACCTGAAAGTGTTGATGGCGGATGGCGACAGCCGTAACTACTCCATGGCCAATGCGCCGCATGAGAGCGATGGCGTGCAACTGCATATTCGCCATGTTCCCGGAGGGCGCTTTTCCGAGGGCGTGCTGGCGGGGTTGAAAAAAGGCGACACGCTCAACGTCGAACTGCCCTATGGCGAATTTTCACTGGACGAAGAAGTCGACCATCCAGTCATCCTGCTGGGCACCGGTACGGGTATGGCGCCGCTCAAATCCATCATCGAAGACCAGATCAAACGCGCAGGCTCAAGACCCATGCACCTGTTCTGGGGAGCACGCAGCAGCGACGACCTGTATCTGGGCGACCTGCCGGCACAATGGTCCAGGCGCCTGCCGGGGTTTTGCTTCACCCCGGTGCTTTCCGAGCCCGAGCCCGGCTGGTCCGGCCGTACCGGTTGGGTGCACCGCGCGGTTCTCGAGGATTACCCCGACCTGGGCGCCTATCAAGTGTATGCCTGCGGTAATCCGGTCATGACAACTGCGGCGCTCAATGACCTGACTGCCGAAGGCCAGTTATCGCCCGATGCATTCTTCTGCGACGCCTTCGTACCCTCTGGAGAGATCCAGCCGCCTTCATAGGCGGCTTTTTCTCCGCCTGCGTGCACGCAATAAAAACAAAAAAGGCCAAAATGGCCATGAGGAAAAACCATGTTGCCCGAATCAAAGCCCTTGCAGCTTCCGCAGTTCGTGGATGAACGACCCGTGAGTCCGTTTCAGTACGTGGTCATCATTCTGTGCGGTCTTGTCATGTTCCTCGATGGGTTCGATACCCAGGCCATTAGTTACATGGCGCCTTATATAGCCAGTGAATGGAACCTGCCCAGGCAGATGCTGGGACCGATATTTTCTTCGTCACTCGCAGGTTTGATGATCGGCTATCTGGTGCTTACCCCGCTGTCCGAACGCTTTGGGCATAAGAAAGCAATCATCGTCAGCACCATTGTCTTCAGCCTTTGCACCCTGGCATCGGTATGGGCCGACAACGTGACCGAGCTGATGATCCTGCGCTTTATCACCGGGGTCGGCCTGGGTGCCGCAGCCCCAAGCGCGATCGCCATGACCGGCGAATACAGCCCCAAACGCTTTCGTGCAACCTTTGTCCTGGCTATTTACTGCGGGTTTTCCCTCGGGTTCATCGCGGCGGGCCTGGCGGCGAACTGGTTCATTCCCCACTACGGCTGGCGCTCGATGTTCTGGATCGGAGCCCTGGCGCCCTTGATGCTGGTCCCCGTACTGATTCGTTTCCTGCCGGAATCCATGGTGTTCATGATCCAGCGCAAGGTAGCAGCCGAGCGAATCCTGAGAATTTTCCGAAAAATAGACCCCGCCGTTGCCCGACAGGAGAAGCCGACATTCATCGTCGACGCCCTCGAGCAAGGACAAGGGCAATGTGGAGCACTCGCCAGTCTGTTCACCCGAGATCGGGTATTGGGCACCGTACTGTTATGGCTGGTGTTCGCGATTAACCTGGGTGAGTTCTACGCCTTGCAAAGCTGGTTGCCATCCATCATGACGGGACTCAACTACCCAATGAGCACCGTGGTGATGGCTACCACCCTGACCACCGTGGGCGGTATCGCGGCGGCGTTCATTACCGGCCCCTCCATGGACCGGTTGGGCGCCTACAAAACCCTGGGTATTCTTTATCTCGTAGGATTCGTGTGCGTTGCATTGACCGGTCTGGCGTTCAAAAGCCCGCTATGGATGCTGTTGACCGCCAACTTCCTCGCAGGCTGCTGCATCAGCGGCGGGCAAAAAAGCCTCATCGCCCTGGCGGCGGTTTTCTACCCGGCGCCGATACGTTCGACCGGAGTCGGTTGGGCATTGGGCATCGGGCGGATCGGCGGGATTAGTGGCCCCATCGTGGTCGGCGCAGCCTTGGGTATGGGCTGGTCACCCTCGGCAGTTTTCTATGCCATGGCCGTGCCGATGTTGATCGCCGGGTTACTCGTCCTGTTTCTCGGTCGACGATACGGCAACAACGCGCTTTAAAACACCAACGAGACAACTCGACACTTCATTGAAAGCTCGCCAAGGGATGAATAAGGATTTACGTCCCTTGAAAACAACCCACTCTTTATTCAACGCAAACGCAGAGCGCTTCTTGCGAAAGCAGCGAAACGTTTAATACGGATCAACATCGACGCGAATTCAACTTCATGTCGAGGCATCCCCGCGCGTGTCTACCTGCCCTATGAACAATAAAAAACAGGAGTCTTCTGATGTTCAGCACACCACTGAAGCGTTACTCGTTCCACTTGCCGATCATTATGGCCCTCGGCCAAACGGTCCCGTCGACCGCTCAGGCCCAAGAGATTCAGGCCACGCCGCCCTCGCCCCTCGAGGTATCCCGCCCTATGCGTCCAGGACCTGCGCGTTGGGTGGAGGATTATCGCTTCCTCGATAATCCGGCAAAACGCACGGACCCGTTCGATGCATTACGTTTTCAGCGCCTGTCGGACTCTGCCTGGCTGCAGACCGGCGCGGAACTGCGTTATCGCGCCGATGCGGCGGACCAACCGGTATTCGGCCTGCGCGGAGTAAAGGACGACTCTTATTTAATGCAACGTGCGCAAGTACATGTCGACCTGCACTTATTCGACGACAGCCTGCGCACCTTTATCCAATTACAAAATACTCGGACATGGGGCAAGGACTTGCCCAGCCCTTCCGATCAGAGCCGTAATGAAATACACCAGGCCTTTATCGACGGCAATCTTCATTACCAGAGCGGCACATTGACCACGCGGGTCGGTCGGCAGGAGATGGCTTACGGTAATCAGGTACTGGTGACCTATCGCGAAATCCCCAACATACGGCAGGCATTCGATGGTGTGCGCCTGAGCTGGGTTGCAAAGGATGGTTACAAGCTGGATGCGTTCGCCACCCGACCCGTGGTCAGCAGAGACAATGGCTCGTTCAACGACCCAAGCAATCATCAGCAACAGTTCTACGGGCTCTATGGCACCCTGCCCCTGTCCAGCGTGTTGAAAGCCGATCTGTACGCCTTTGGCCTGGAAACAGAGCAGCGCAAGCTCGACGGTTTTACCGGAGAGGACAATCGCTACACCTTCGGCACGCGGTTGTTCGGCACATGGAATAAATTCGACTGGAGCTGGGATCTGATGAAACAGGTGGGCCATATGGCCAGCGCCGACATCGACGCCTGGGCGGTTTCCAGCGACAGCGGTTATACCTTTGCGGGTCCCTGGAAAGCGCGTCTGGGTTGGCGCGTCGATGCCGCGAGCGGTGATAAGGATGGCGATCACAAGGCCGGTACTTTCGACCCGTTGTTTCCCAAGAACGCCTTCTACGGCCAGGCCAGCCTGACAACGTTGTCGAACATCATTCTGGTAGGCCCGACACTCAGGTTCTCTCCCCTCAACAAGTTCCGTTTCGAACCGGGCATATTTGCTGCCTGGCGAGAAAACAACGATGACGGCGTCTATTTGCCCGGCATGACCACAGCGCCAGGAACAACCGCCAGCAGCGGAAAACGCCTGGGCACCCTGTATCAGGCCAACGCCAATTGGACGCCGACCGCTAACGTTTCCGTTGACCTTGATTATTTGTTCTACGACATCGGTTCGGCGATCAAAAGCGCCGGCGGCAACAACTCGCAAATACTGGTGCTGCGCTCTACGTTTCGCTTTTAGGCATCAAGCACATCCGACAGGAACGCTGCTCGGCAATCCATTAAATTTGCCGTCGACAAAGACGTTGACTGCGCACACCCGATTGGTATCGATGTAATCGTCGAGGCTTTCCGACAGTAAGGTGGTTTGGCCTCGATATTCACCTTGAATACAAGCGTTTTAATGGATCACCCTCCAATCAACTGATACGGTTTTTTTTCGATAATCTGAGCCTTTTTCGTCAACCAACAGTCTATAAAGTGCATGCTCGATGTTCTTTCAAACAACAAAATAGCAGCCAACTAGTTTTGGCTCTTGGACACACTGACGCGCTCGAGAATTCAGACCCCTCCCAGGATCAACAATAGAACCCCGCTTATCAGAAAGAAATGGGATAAATAACTATTCACTTGATTTGGAGATGGCCGTTGTGCGAAAGCTTGGCTTGGGCTTCCTGGTTACTGGCGTTTTGGGGCAACTATCAGCACTACTATGGACCTACACGTCCACGGGACCCATTTGTCAAAATAACGTCGACAATTCATACATCCAGCAAAAAGTGAAAAAGTTCGAACAACTACTCGATGACACCGCTAATAAAGTTGCGACAGAGCTCAGTACAAAGCATTCCGATGGGCTCGCGCCTTTTGCGAAAAACGAATACCGCATCCCCGATTCAACGGAGGCTGACGCCGTACGGTTTTCGATCGAAAAGCCAGACGAAGCATCAGTATTTACGCTGCCTTCATTGCCCATACAGGCACACAAATGGCCGATTATTCTTAGCGGTCTGATCACTTTTACCTGCCTGCTCTCGGCACTCTTCGCCCGCAAAAAAGCCGTTGATCCGCAATGGCACGTCTTTCACACCGTGCGAGGATCGCTAATCACGCTAGAACGCCCGTGTTTGACCTGCGGCGGCTTCATTTCCAACGCTGCAAAAGCCGCTTCAGCCACGCCTTCATCCGGTCTGTGGGTGATCGAAATTGCGTTGAACACACCAAGCCGCCATCGCGCCAGAAAAGCCATTCAGCAGCTGGGGTTGCCGGTTGCGCGTAAAGAAAACAACTTTGTCGTCATCGGCCCGTATAAACAGAAGCAGGACGCGGCTCGAGTCGTGAAAGAGCTGAGTAAACTTCATGGCGTTAGAGGATGGATAATGGCGGGAAATTGACATAGCCCGATTTAGCACTGGGCCAACCTCGAACAAACGGCTACTTGTTTGACACAAGAAAGCATTCATGACCGCAAAACAACTTAGAGCCGAATTCGCCCTGAAGAAATGCCTGACCGCCAACTTATGGATCAGTTTCAACTAAGCAAACTGAACTACGGCCTCGATGATTAGACGCTACAACTTTCGTAGCCTATACAAGCCGCCAGCTTTCAAGATGAAAGACTAACTTCATCGGCGGGAGCATTGCCCAATACCCCCCGCCCTCCTCTCGGTTCAAACCGTCGCATAACTATCCACTACCCTCCGGTACTGGCTGGGAGAGGCGCCGATGTGTTGCTGAAAAAACCGCGTGAAATGACCTTGCTCGGAGAACCCGAGGTTCTCCGACAACAGGCCCAACGTCCCACTGCGCTCGCGCTCCAGCCAGGCGAAAGCCCGGCGCATGCGCGCGTCGTTGAGCAACAGGGTCGGCGTCATGCCGGTATCTTTCTTGAATAGCGCAAAGAAGTGCGCCCGAGACAGACCACAAGCCCGCGCGGCGTTGTCGATCGGGTTCGGATCATCGAAGTGCTCAAGCAACCAGGCGATGCCACGGCGCACACGTGCGTCCCGGTACTCAGCTGAGCTCGGCGCACCCAATAGCGACAAATGCCGCCAGCTGGAAAAGTCCTCGATCAGTTCGATCAGGAAGTCGAACAGCATGAATTCCATGCGCTCTTTCGGCACAATCCCGCAGCCATGCGCTTCGGCGACCAGGATGTCGGCCAAGGTGCGATTACGACTCGACAGCTCGATACACGACTGGGCAAAAAAGTCCGGCCGAGCGCTGAGCGCCAGCGACTGCTGGGCAGTGGCCAGCCAGGCAGGCTCGATGTAGAGCGCCAGGATTACAGTGGCAGCGGCACCCGGCTGCGGATCGTAGAAATGCGGCTCCCAGGCGTTGACCAGCACCGCCGTGCGATCGCTGAGCGGCACCCGCCGCCCGTTGACGTTGAAGTAAGTGTCTTCACCGGACACTTTGACCAGCACATGGCATTCGGAATGGGTGTGGGTAACCAGCGAACGATCCATGTTCAGCAAGGCGACCCGGCCAAACCTGCCGTGGAAAACCCGTTGGGCAATCGACATCAGATTCCTCCGCTCGCTTGAAGCGATATTGTTATCGACCACAATGCATATCATCGGGGCGTCTATCTATTTCTCAACCCCGGCGATCGCGCTATGGTTCAGCAACACTTGGCTGGCCACTATCGCGCGCGAATGACCGAGCGTCTATCTCGACTTTCGCAGCCCCCACGCTCGTCGGAAAAGCCGACTCACTTCAACAAGTTCCGTTTCGAACCGGGCATATTTGCTGCCTGGCGAGAAAGCAACGATGACGGCGTCTATTTGCCCGGCATGACCACAGCGCCCGGAACAACCGCCAGCAGCGGAAAACGCCTGGGCACCCTGTATCAGGCCAACGCCAATTGGACGCCGACCGCTAACGTTTCCGTTGACCTTGATTATTTGTTCTCCGACATCGGTTCGGCGATCAAAAGCGCCGGCGGCAACAACTCGCAAATACTGGTGCTGCGCTCTACGTTTCGCTTTTAGGCATCAAGGTCATCCGACACGCCACTACCGCGGTTACGGCATCAACCGATAACCGCGGCGGCGCCCGCCATGGACATCGACGCAACAGCCTTACCAGAGCGGCAGGCTGTAGCTGACGATCAGGCGATTCTCGTCGATGTCACTGGCAAAGCTCGAACGATAAGTCGCGTTGCGCCATTTGATGCCGACGTTTTTCAGCGCGCCACTCTGGATCACATAGCCGATGTCGGTATTACGTTCCCACTCCTTGCCGGTTCCCGAAGCTACTCCCAGGTCGACCTGGTCGCCTTTTACATAACGGGTCATGAAGGTCAGGCCGGGAATGCCGAGGCCGGCGAAGTTGAAGTCGTAACGGGCTTGCAGGGAGCGCTCGTCCTGATTGCCGAAGTCGTTGATTTGCAGGAGGTTGACCAGGTACGGATCGGTGCCCTGAACGTTGGCGAAACCGGTGTCGCCGCTCATTTTCTGGTAGCTGAGACCGAAGGCGTGCGCGCCCAGTGAATAGGTGAACATGGCGCCGAGCATTTGGTTGTCGACATTGCTGCTGCCGTCATCGGTCGATCGGGCCCAACGAAGATCGGATTTCAGCGCCTGCCCCTCGGCAATGGGCAACACATGCATCACCGTCAGATAATGCTGCTTGTACAGGTCGTTCAACTGCGCGTAGTGGTAGCCAGTACTCAGCGTCTTGCTCCACATGTAATTGCCACCGAGAAAGTCGAACTGGTCGGTGGTGGCCCTCGCCCCGGTTACGATGTTGCGCCTGGGGCCTTTCATGACTGTCATGTCTTCGCGGTTGGTCGAGTCGCGCTGGCTCACCTGGGTGAGGCGACCGGCGTCGAAGGTCAGACCCGCGAGGTCCGTCGAGTTCAGCCAGCCACCCTGGAAGGTCTGCGGCAGCAGCCGTGTATCGTTGGGCTGCAATACCGGCAGCTTGGGAATCAGGGTCCCTGCCTTGAGGGTGGACTTGGAGACCCGGAGCTTGGCAGTCAGGCCAAGCTCGCTGTTGTCATCGGGTGCCCTCCTCGACTCGGCGCCGCGCGGTAGCAGACCGGTGGCGCCCGCGCGATCCGGGCTCGAATCCAGCTTGATGCCGAGCAGACCAAGCGCATCGACCCCCACGCCCACCGGTCCTTCGGTGTAGCCGGATTCGTAGCGCAACAGGAAGCCTTGCGCCCACTCCTCGCCCTTGTTTTGTGGGGCCGCTGGCTGGCGGAAGTCTCGGTTCATATAGAAATTGCGCATGTCCAGACTGGCCTTGCTGTCCGCAAGGAACTCAGCCGAAGCGGATGAACAAACGCCGAAAGCCCCAGTAAGGCCGGACAGCAGAAAAGCTTGGGTGGGACGAAGTACGTGCATAGCTCTCTCTTCTTGTTAGGTGGTAAATCGGCGATCCCAAACGGCACTACGTCGAGATACCCGGCGAACCGACAGGCATCAGCATCTGCGGATGAGGCCTTAAATCGCCTGGGTGGTACTGCAACCGTTCAGCAGACGCTGGATGCCCAGCGGGTTGGCATTCCTCAACGCCTGCGGCAGTAGCGCGTCCGGGTAGTTCTGGTAGCACACCGGGCGCAGGAAGCGGTCGATGGCCAGCGTACCGACGGAGGTGCCGCGCGCATCCGAGGTGGCGGGATAAGGCCCGCCGTGCACCATGGCGTCGCACACCTCGACGCCGGTCGGGTAGCCGTTGAGCAGTAACCGGCCGGCCTTCTGCTCCAGCACCGGCACCAGTTCGGCGAATGCAGCCAAGTCGACTGGCTCGGCAATCAGGGTCGCGGTGAGCTGACCGTGCAGGCCATGCAGCGCCTTGATCAACTCGGCCTTGTCAGCCACTTCGACCAGTACGGTAGTCGGTCCGAAAACCTCTTCCTGGAGCAACTCGTCGTCATCCAGCAACAGGCTGACATCAGCCTGGAACAACTGCGGCCTGGCTTGCTCACCTTCCTGCGCCTGGCCCCCCAGATGCTTGATGGCCTTGTGCGAATGAAGTGCCGCCAGCCCCTTCTCGTAGCTGTGCAGGGTGCCGGCATTGAGCATGGTTTGCGCTGGCTGATCGCCCATCAAGCCGGCAAGTTTTTCAATAAAGCTGGAGAACTCTGGCGAGCGAATGCCGATCACCAGACCGGGGTTGGTGCAGAACTGGCCACAGCCCATGACCACCGAAGCGGCCAGCTCGTTGGCCACGCTGGCACCACGCTGCTTGAGCGCTTCGGGTAGCACCAGAACCGGGTTGATGCTGGACATCTCGGCGAACACCGGAATCGGCTGCGGCCTCGCCGCGGCCATGTCGCACAGCGCGCGACCGCCTTTGAGCGAGCCGGTGAAACCAACGGCCTGGATCGCCGGGTGTTTAACCAGTGCCTCGCCAACGCCTGCGCCGTAGATCATGTTGAACACGCCTTTGGGCATGCCGGTCTGTTCCGCGGCACGGATGATGGCATCGGCCACGCACTCGGCGGTCGCCATATGGCCACTGTGCGCCTTGAACACCACCGGACAACCGGCAGCCAGGGCGGCGGCGGTATCACCACCTGCCGTGGAGAATGCCAGCGGGAAGTTGCTGGCACCGAATACAGCCACCGGGCCGACGCCCATCTTGCACTGACGCAGATCGACACGCGGCAGCGGCTTGCGATCGGGTTCGCCAGGTCGATACGGGCACCGTAGAAATCGCCACGGCGCAACACGTTTGCAAACAGCCGCATCTGGCCGCTGGTACGGCCACGCTCACCCTGGATACGGCCGGCAGGCAGCGCGGTTTCGCGGGTTACCAGGGAAACGAAGTCATCACCCAGTGCATCCAGTTCGTCGGCAATAGCGTCGAGAAACGCCGCACGCTTGACAGCCGGCAGTGCACGAAAGGTGGGATAAGCCGAAGCGGCGGCCAGGGCAGCCGCATCGACTTCGGCGGGGCTCGCTTGGACGAAGTCATAGGGTAACCGCTCGCCAGAGGTCGCATCGTAGCTGTGCAGATAGACGCCGCTTTCACCGCGACGTGTACCGCCAGTGTAGTTATGGCCGAGAATTTTCATGGGTGTCTCCTCGCTCAAAAGGCAGGGATACCGAAACCACCGGGCCGTCGTGATCGCCGCCGACACTGTCCGCGTCTGCAACGTCACTCGACCTGGATGAGGCATCCAGTTGAATTTTTTTTGCACAACATCGCGCAAGCCCGAACAGGCCTACGGAAACCGGAATTTCAGTCTCGAACGTCCTTCAATCGATCGGGATGGCCGCATCTCTGGTAGCCAGCCGCAAGGCATGTTCACGCAGTTCGACTTTGCGCACCTTGCCAGTTGCCGTCTTGCTCAAGTCCCCCACGATGACCCGCGTCGGCACCTTGTAATGGGCCAGGCAGGAACGGCAATGGGCGATGAGTTCCGCTTCGCCGATGCTCGCGTCAGGGCTCGTCTCGACAAAGGCACAGGGGGTCTCGCCCCACTTGGCATGGGGCATGGCAACCACCGCCGCGGTACGGACAGCCGGATGGCGGTAAAGCACTTCCTCGACCTCGACCGAACTGATGTTCTCACCACCTGAAATGATGATGTCCTTAGCCCTGTCTCTGATCTGGATGTAGCCGTCCTCATGCACAACGGCAAGATCGCCGGAATGAAACCAGCCACCCAAAAAGGCCTCGGCGGTGGCCTGCGGATCCTTCAGGTAGCCCATCATCGTCATGTTGCCGCGGAACATCACTTCGCCAATGCTGCGGCCATCGCGCGGCACCGGCGTGAAGTCCTCGGGGTCCAGGACCGCCATATCTTCCTGAGCCGTATAACGCACGCCTTGTCGACCTTTGCGTTCGGTCAGCAAGTCGGTGGAAAGCTCGCTCCATTCCTGGTGCTCGGCACATACCACAGCGGGACCGTAGACCTCCGTCAGACCGTATATCTGCAAAAGATCGATGCCCATTCGATGCAACGCCGCAATCACCGGCAGTTGGGGCGGAGCGCCACCGATCAGGCCATGAACACGGTGGCTGATCCCGACTTTCCACTCCTTTGGCGCATGGGCCAGCATGGCGTGCACCACTGGCGCGCCGCAGTAATGGGTAACACCGTGTTGTCGAATCATCGACAGCACGCGTTGCGGTTCACAGCGGCGAAGACACACGTGAGTGCCGGCGTTGACCGCCATGGTCCAGACGAAGCCCCAGCCATTGCAATGGAACATGGGCAGGGTCCACAAGAAGATGGAGTGCCGCGGCATTTGCCAGTCGAGCATATTTGAAAGCGCCGCCAGATAAGCCCCCCGATGGTGATAAACCACCCCCTTGGGACGCCCTGTGGTGCCCGAGGTGTAGTTCAGGGCAATCGGCTGCCACTCGTCCACAGGTTCCTGCCAATGCTCGTCTGTAGAAGCCGCGCCGATGAACGCCTCGTAGTCGAGCTCACCCAGACGCTCGCCGCCCGGCCCCTCGCTGTCATCGATGTCGATCACCCTTGGCCGGTGCTCCAAAAGTGCCAGCGCCTGGCCGACGGCGCTCGCGTATTCGGTGTCGCTGATCACGAGCCGGGCTTCGCAATGCATCAGGATGTAGGCGATTGCCGCAGGATCGAGCCGGGTGTTGACCGTGCACAAGACCGCGCCACACATCGGTACGCCGAAATGCGCCTCGATCATCTCCGGGGTGTTGGCGGCGATCAATACCACCGTATCGCCACGGCCAATGCCCGCGGCCTTGAGCGCAGATGACAGGCGGCAGACCCGGTCGTAGGTCTCGGACCAGTTGTATCGACGCGCACCATGGATAACCGCCAGCCGCTGCGGATATACCTGGGCGGTGCGGGCTATGAAGCCCAGCGGCGTGAGAGGCCGGTAGTTGACCGGACTTTGCTCAAGGCCGAGGTCATAAGGATTGGAGCCTGGCATGCTGATTTTCCCCGAAGAAAGCTGAACGACCGGCTCCCCAACGGAACCGGCACAGGCTGCAGGACGCGTTTAGCTCAGCACTTGCCTGGAAATGATCATGCGTTGGATTTCGGAAGTGCCTTCGACGATCTCCAATACCTTGGCGTCGCCGAAAGCGCGTGCGACCGGGTATTCAGTCATGATGCCGTTGCCGCCATGGATCTGGATCGCCTGGTGAGCCGCCTCCATCGCCCTCTCGGTAGCGAAGAGCTTGGCCATGGACGCCTCGACATCACATGACAAACCGGCGTCCTTGCGCGAGGCCGCGTCGTAGAGCATCAGGCGGGCGGCGTGGGCATGGGTGGCCATGTCGGCGACCTTGAACTGCAGCGCCTGAAAATGTTCGAGCCGCTTGCCGAAGGCGCTGCGATCCTTCAAGTAGGCGACCGAGCGTTCCATGGAGCCTTGCAGAATACCCAGCCCCAGCGCACCGATCAGGATGCGCCCGGTGCTTATGTTGCCCAGGGTCTGCTTGAGCCCCGCGCCTTGTTCGCCGAGTAGATGGTCGGCCGGCAGCACGCAATCTTCGAAGAACAGCTCATAAGTGGTCGATCCGCGCCAACCGATCTTCTGCAGCTTGCGCCCCAGACTGAAACCGGCGGTATCGGACGGCAGGATAAAGTTGGAGATTTCCTTGCGCCCGTCGTCCCGCGTGCCGGTAACGGCTGCGATCACGATCGGACCGGTGATGTCGGTACCCGAATTGGTAATGAAGGTCTTGGAACCATTGATGATCCACTGACCGTCTCGCAGAACGGCACGGGTCTGGATATTGGCGGCGTCCGAGCCTGCATTCGGCTCGGTCAGCCCAATGCAGCCGACCTGCGTCCCGTCGATGATGGGGCGCAAGTAACGCTCCTTCTGCGCAGGAGTGCCATAGTTGTTGATCAGGCTGGCGGGCGTGGAATTGGCCATCATGGACGATGCCACAGCCGCGTCTACCCGGGCGATTTCCTCCAGCACAATGGTAAAGCCAAGCCAGTCCCCGCCACCGCCACCGTGCTCCTCCGGGTAGGGAAGGCCGAGGAAGCCCAACTCTCCGGCCTGCTTCCAGACCTGATAGGCAAACTCCTGCTCCTCCCAAAGGCGTTCGGAGACCGGTGCAATCTCCTGCTCGGCGAACCGCCTGACGGCATCGCGAATCATTACATGTTGCTCATTCATCAGTAAGACTCCTCGAGCATCCGCAGGTAGTCCTCTGCGGTGGCAGGACGGGGGTTGGTGGCGTGGCAGTGGTCTTTGAGGGCGGCCTGGGCAATCTCTGGCAGCGCAGCCCGGTTCAGGCCCATCGCGCCAAGGCTCACGGGCAGACCCAGGCGGGCGGTCAACCGGGCAATGGCTTCATCCGGGGCGACGCCTGCACTCAGTCCCATGGCTTGGGCCAACGCCTCGTACTTGGCACCGACGGCTGGCCGGTTGAAACGCATGACTGCCGGCAGCAGCACCGCATTGAGGGTGCCATGGTGCAAGGAAATGCCGGGCACGGCCCCCAGGGGATGGGACAGGGCATGCACCGCTCCCAGTCCTTTCTGAAACGCCATCGCGCCTTCAGTCGCCGCCATCATCATGTTCCAGCGCGCCTCCCGGTCACTGCCATCGATCGTCGCGCGCTCGATATTGGCCATGCCCCGACGCAAACCATCCAGGGCAATGGCCTCGGCCGGCGGGTTGATGGCAGGCGCCAGGAAGGTCTCGATGCAGTGGGCGATCGCATCCATGCCGGTAGCCGCTGTCAACATCGGCGGCAGGCCCAACGTCAGATCCGGGTCGCAAATGGCCACTTTAGGCATCAGATAAGGGCTCAACAGGCCAAGCTTGCGCCCGGACTTCATCACGATAACGCCGGCCCGCCCTACTTCGCTGCCGGTCCCTGCCGTCGTGGGAATCGCCACCAGTGGCGCGACTTTATCGGTGATTCGCCCGACACCGCCATCCACCACGGAATACTGCTGCAGCGGCGCAGGATGGGTGGCCAGAAGCGCCGTCGCTTTGCCCAGATCGATCGGCGATCCGCCACCCAGGGCAACGATGCCATCGCAGTCATTGTCCTTGAACATCGCAGTAGCGGCGACGACCGCCTCCTCGGTGGGATTGGCTGGCGTCTGGTCGAAGATCGCGGCGGGAGGCGAGGCCAGGGTCCCGAGTACGCGATCAAGCAGCCCGGCAGCGCGCACGCCCTGGTCGGTGACGATCAAGGGCCGCCGTATGCCCAGGCGATCAAGCTCGGACGGCAATAGCTCGATTGCGCCCTGTTCGAATTGGATGGTGGTCAAATAGTTGATAACAGCCATAGCGTGGAATCTCCTCGTTTATTGGCGCGACGATGGCGTGCTCAGGACTTGAACACGGCCGCATTCATCAGGGGCAAGGGGTCGGCTATGCGCATCGGGGCATAGTCCATCAGATCGAGTACCTGGCTTTGCAGGTCGATCCCGGGAGCGATTTCCGTCAGCACCAGCCCATCGGGCTCGATGGCAAACACCGCCCGCTCGGTGATGAGCATGGCGCGCTGGCCACGGGTGGCGACGTTGAGGCGCACCGGATAGGTAATTTCCTGCACGTGGCGGGCGAACTTGCGTACCGATCCTTCACGCACGATGCGCAACTCGCCACCCTCGTACGCCACCTCCAGCCCACCGGTCGTGAAGGTGCCGGTGAAAATCAAGGTTTCAGCGTTGTAGGCGATATCGATGAACCCGCCAGGCCCCGGGTTCGCAGCGCCGAATCGGCTGACGTTGACGTTGCCGTTTTCATCGAACTGGGCGAACGCCAGCGCTGCGACCTTGCAGTTGCCGCCATTGATGAAGTCGAACTGGGCCGGGCCATCGAGCAGCGCCTCCGGATACTTATTGGCGGAGAACTGCCAGCCGCTCATGACGATGCCACCGAACGGACCGTGCTCCGTCGTAAAGCGGTGACGCAGGAGTCCGTCGCCATCGAAGGCGCCATCTTCCATCATCACGCCCGGGATATCGGAAGATGCGCCGAAGCCAAAGATGCTCGGCACGCCCGGACGAATCTCGCAAGCCGCCCGCCGGGCGATAATCTTGTCGGCACCGGCCGGCAGTACTGCCGAGCAGCCACCAGGAAAGAGCTGCCCCCCCAGGTAGCTGTCGTCATACACGACCTCGGTGGTCATCATGGCTTGAGGGGCAACGACAACACGATCCACCAGTTCGCCGGGAACACGCACAGCGTGCACCGGCCGCGCCTGGCGGGGGACGATCTTGCGGACCTGCGCGATCACTGTGCCGCCACAGGCCTTTACCGCGAGCGCCATGGCCAAGGCGCTGGAAGTGATCGGCTCGTCTTCGAAGCTGAGGTTGCCGTACTCATCGGCACTGCTTGCGCGCAGCAAGGCTACGTCCACTGGTCGAGCAGGATAAAACAGATATTCCTGGCCTTCGAACTCCACCAGCTTGACCAGATCTTCCTCAGCGCACGCCGTATATTTACCCCCTTGCTGGCGCGGGTCGATGTAACTACCCAGGCCGATGCGCGTGAGGTAACCCGGACCGCGGCGCGCCACTTCCCGGAGCCAATGCATGGTCGCGCCGATGGGCCAGCAATAGGCTTCGACCTTGTTCTCGCGGATCAAGCGCATCATTTGCGGACGTTTTCCGGTCTTCGGATCCAGCGTATTGATGTAGTTGCCCGAGATGACGCGCTTCATCAAGCCTTCTATCGCGACATGATCCATCCCGCGGATGTCCATCGCGTCGCCAACGCTGACCGGAAAGAAAAAAGTCAGATCCCGGGGCGAGGCACTCTCCTCGAAACGCTGCGCCAGCGCCTGCAGCAAGGTATCCGGCGTGAGCCATCCGATAACACCGACACAGCCAACCGTCTGGCCAGACTGAATATCGGCCACGGCCTCGGCAGCCGAGCATATTTTGGTCATTACACTCTCCTCTTGTTTTTATGAGTGCCGAGGGCGTTACTCTTGGAAGTGAATGATGTGGGTGCCGACGCACACGGTGTCGCCGTGCTGGTTGGTCAGCACTGCCTCTGCCCAAAGCCGCTTCTTCTCATCATCGGCACGGGCGATGCGGTAGCTCACGGTCAAGGTGTCACCTATGAATACGGACTGGGTGAAACGTACCCGGTCGTATCCGTAGGAAACGGCCGGACGGTCGATCAGCCCCAGGTACTTGGTGACGGCGCCAGCGATGTAACCCACCAACATTGCCCCCTGGGCCACCCGAGCGCCCAAGCCGACGCGCTTGCAATACTCCTCGTCGACATGATTGGGATGGTTGTCACCGCTGATCCCGGCAAACGCGTAGATATCGTATTCACTGACTGTGCGGGTGTAGCTGGTCTGCGTGCCGATGAGGGACGAAACCTCTCCGCGATGAGGACTATTGAACTCAGGCATGGCTGTCTCCTTGTGACTGATTTGTGTGCTCATACCCGCTCGGAAGCCAGGCGACCGTCGAGCACCAACAGGGCTTCGAAAAGAAAGTAGTCACCCCAGATCAGCTCGTTTTCCATAGCGACACCGAGCTTTCGATTGAAACAACCCTGGGTGAGGATGCCGACGGGACGGGAGTCGCTGGCATCGACCGGGGTCTGATAGCGCAGCACCAATGCCTCAACGATCGCCTCTGCGGACTGCCGATAACGCTCACGTCTTTCCGGCAAGCAGACTGCAAGCTTTAACAATGCGGCGGCGGCGATGGCAGCACCCGAGGTGTCGCGACTGGTATCGGGAATTGCCGGATCATCGAAGTCCCAGTACGCCACATGGTCTTTGGGCTGATGTTCCAACCACCAGTCAGCAACCTGAATGGCGACGTCTCGGAATTCCATTTCTCCGCGATTGAGCACCTGAGCGAGGGAAACCATCGCCCACGCCTGGGCACGAGTCCACGTGCTTTCGCCGTGAATGCCCTTGTGGGTGTAACGGCGCAGTAATGCCCCGGTTTGCGGATCGAAACTGGCGGACTGACAGACAGATCCGTCATCGCGCACGCACAGCGCGATATGTTGGCGAAGGTGATTGCGAGCAATCTCGAGGGAGTCAAGCGCTGCCGCATGCTTGATCAATAAAGGAACCGGCCCTGGCAGCGCATCGATGTTTGCCTCGTTGCTGCCGACATCCGAGGCCTCCTCGGCCTCTTTGCCCAAGGGAATCAATTGCGCTTGGGGGTTGTACATGTCGAGCAATCCGCGAGTGCCTGCCAACGACAAATTGCGCGCCGTTTCGTCGTTCAGAAGCTCAGCGCCCAGCTCGGTGCCATACCAGAAGAGAAAGCCCTTGAACGCCGATTGGGACGAAGCGCGTGGCCCAAGGCGCTCGGCCCAGATCCGCGCTTGATCATGGTAACGCGGCTCTTTTGTATGCCAGGCGGCAAGCCAAAGCATGCCCACCCAAAATCCCCCCGTCCAGTCACCTGCCGGACTACGAGTCCATTCACCAGTGGTTTGGTCGGCGTAATGGGGAAACCCTTGGCCGGGCTGATCGAGGGTCGCGTCAATGCGTGTCAACACTCTATCGATTGCGCGCTTGAGAATCTTGTTATCCAACTTATCTCTCCTATAGTTGCGCCGTTTTCAAATGGCAGAAAATGTCTTTCGATAAGAGCCGAATCAATGTATTGAGCCACTGTCTTGAGGCCACGGAAGACATGTTACGAGTTGACTTCCGAGACTTCCAATATATAATTTGATCAAGAATAATATTAAAAAGGTATTAATATGAACCTGCGGCACATGCGCTATTTTATTGCAGTTGCGGAGGAGCTGAGTTTCACTCAGGCCGCGTTACGACTGCACATTGCCCAGCCGCCTCTGAGTCAACAGATTCGTCAATTAGAAGAGGAGCTCGGCGTAACGCTATTTCAACGGACCAAGCGTCATGTGCAACTTACAGATGCCGGCCAGGTATTTTATATTCATGCCAAGCAGATTCTACGGGCCACGGATGTCGCGGCACTGGAGGCTCAACGCGCCGAACGCGGAGAGATTGGCCGGCTGTCCGTGGGCTTCTTCGAACATATGTCCTATACCCTGCTGCCGCCGATTTACCGCGCCTTTTGCGAACGCTTCCCGGATGTGGAAGTGGTCCTGCGCTGGTTCCCTGTGGTGGACCAGGCCGATGCGCTCCTGCGAGGCGATGTCGATATCGCCTTCATGCGCCCCACATCGCAATTCGACGGAATCAGCACCGAGACGCTGCTGACAGAACCCTTCGTACTTGCGATCCCGGAGCACCACCCGCTGGTGTCCCAGGACAGCGTGGCGCTGAGTCAGTGTGCCACCGAGCGCTTTGTCCTGTACGCGCCCAAACTGGCTCCCGATTTTCATACCATGATTTATCGCCTTTGCGCGGAAGCAGGTTTCACACCCAACGCGGCACTGGAGGTCGGCCAGATTTATGCCTGCCTGGGCCTCGTCAGCTCAGGCGTAGGCCTGGCCCTGGTACCGAGTTCTGTTCAGCGCATTCACCTTGAGCACCTTACATACCGGCCTATTCAGGGGCAGATGCCCTTGGTAAAAGTGATGCTTGGATGGCGCAGCAGTAACACTTCGCCGCTATTGCAGTCGTTTATTGATACCGCAAAAGAAGTGATGACGGCCTTCGAGCACGAGCGACTTTAATAATTGACAAGGCGCCCTCTGTGGCGCCATAACTTGCAAGGAAAATGTTTTAACTCTTATATCCAGCCACCCAATATCGCTACCGCGAATAGCACTATAGCTCTCCCTTTGTTCTAAACCGGCCAAGCCAATGCTCGACCGGTCTGAAACCCCAGTGCTTATTTGAAAGTAACAAGCGAGCAACCGCCTGCGGACATCGGCCGAAATGCTTCATCGGCAGGTATTGTGGACAGCAACTTATAATAGTCGCCAGGGTACTTGGACTCGGAGGGCTTTTTCACTTCGAAGAGATAGAGTGGGTGGATCTTGCGACCATCGGCACGAATACTTCCCTCGCCGAAGAGCTTATCCTCGGTTTTGACCGCCTTCATCCGGGCGACGACTTCTGCGCCATTACCATCGTCATTGTTGACGGCAACTGTTCGCAGATAGTTCGTGACGGCGGAGTAAACACCAGCCTGCGCCATTGTCGGAAATTTCCCGCCGTTGGCAGCCGCGAATGCTCTACCGAATTCACGGCTCGCGTCATTCATGTCCCAGTACCAGGCAGCCGTCAGCATCAACCCTTGTGCCGCCTCCAGGCCCAACGCTTGCACGTCGCTAATGAACACCAACAAACCGGCTAGCTTCTGGCCACCGGCGGTGATGCCAAATTCAGACGCTTGCTTGACGGCGACAATGGTGTCCCCACCGGCATTTGCCAACCCGATTATCTGCGCCCCGGAAGCCTGGGCCTGCAACAAGTAAGACGAAAAATCGGTGCCCGGGAACGGATGGCGAACCTTGCCCATCACTGTTCCGCCACTTTTTTCAACGACCGACGCCGTATCACGTTCCAATGCGTGACCAAAGGCGTAATCCGCCGTCATGAAAAACCAGCTTTTGCCGCCACTCCCCACCACCGCTTTACCGGTACCGTTGGCAAGCGCCCATGTGTCGTAGGTCCAATGAATGGTGTTCGGGCTGCACGCCTTACCGGTCAGATCGGAACTGCCGCCACCGGATACCAGGAGCACCTTGTTTTTTTCCCTCACCACTTCATTGACGGCCAGGATGACCGACGAAGTCGGCACGTCGACGATCACATCCACCTTATCCACATCGAACCAACGACGGGCCACACTGGCCCCTACATCTGGCTTGTTCTGGTGATCAGCCGCCACGACCTCGACCTTCAGGCCATGTTTTTCAGGCTCGAAGTCGGCCACCGCCTGCTTTGCCGCCCACACCGAGCCCGGACCGGAAAGCCCGGCATAGGTACCTGACAAATCATTCAATACGCCGATACGCACTACACCATCTGAAACCTGGGCTTGCACGGCCGGAGCGGCTACCAACAGCCCGAAGCAGATCTTGCGCAGATGAGTATTCAGTTGTTTGATCATTATTATTTTCTCCTACTCGTTCATTCGGGTGTTTAGTACGGGTTTTTTTATATTTTTCGAAGTTGAATGCTCGACATCCGCATCACGGGTTCGCCTCCCTCGCCGAACCATCCGCTCCCCTTGCACCGCCCCCTTTGCGAGAGGCCCCAAGAGACTTTCGGCGGTTTGCATCAGCGCGCCTTGCCGCCAGCCTGCTTTGGTAGAAAGCCGCAAACTCCCCGGCAATACCGCGGCGAAAGAGCAGCACGCAAACGATGAAAATGACGCCCATGATGACTGGCAAGAGCGCGCCCACCTTATCGGCCAATGCGTTCTGCAGAGTCACAACGATGGCGGCCCCTATCAGTGGGCCGAAGACGGTGCCCAGGCCTCCGAGCAGGGTCATCAGCACTACTTCGCCCGAGGTCTGCCAATGGGCGTCGCTCAAGGTCGCGAACTGAAACACCACGGCTTTTGTACCGCCAGCGAGCCCCGCCAGAGCAGCCGAAAGAACGAAGGCCAACAATTTGTATCGGGCTGCCTGATAGCCCAGGGAAATCACCCTCGACTCGTTTTCTCGAATGGCTTTGAGAATCTGGCCAAAAGGAGACTGGATAACGCGATGGATCAACCAGAAGCCAAAAACAAAGATGGCAAACACCAGGTAGTACAGATTTACGTCGTTGCTGAGGTCGATAAACCCAAATAACAGCCCGCGCTGCACACCTTGTAAACCGTCCTCCCCTCCGGTGAACGGAGATTGCAGGAAGACGAAATACATCATCTGCGCCAACGCCAATGTGATCATCGCAAAGTAGATGCCTGAGCACCGTATCGCCAACAGGCCGAATCCCAACCCCAGCACGGCGGCAGCCACAACCGCTGTGAGGATCCCCAGCTCGGGCGGGAAGCCCCACACCTTGATGCTGTAGGCGCTCACATAAGCGGCTGCGCCGAAAAAGACGGCATGACCGAACGAAAGCAAGCCGGTATAGCCAAGCAAAAGATTGAATGCACAGGCAAACAGCGCAAAACAAAGCACCTTCATGGCCAGTATCGGGTATATGGCGAAGGGGACAATAGCGCCGCAGATGAGCAGAAGGATACAGCCTAATAGTCGCGTTCTCGATGACATGTTACTCAGCCCTCCCAAATAGACCGCGGCCGAAATAACAGGACGATCGCCATGATAATAAAAACAATGGTTGCGGAAACTTCCGGATAGAACAGCTTGGCCAAACCCTCAATCACGCCGAGTGAAAGACCGGTAATAATGGCGCCAAAAATTGAGCCCATCCCGCCAATCACCACTACCGCAAATACCACAATAATCAACTGCGAGCCCATCATGGGACTGACTTGTAATACTGGCGCAGCCAGCACCCCGGCAAAACTGGCCAGCGCGACGCCGAAACCATAAGTCAGCATCACCATGACAGGTACATTAATGCCGAAGGCCTGGGTCAATGCCGGGTTTTCCGTGGCAGCACGCAAGTATGACCCCAAGCGTGTCCTTTCGATCATGAACCATGTCAGGGCGCATACGGCAAGCGAGGCAACAATCACCCAGACTCGGTAGACGGGTAGAAACATGAAACCCAGATTCATTGCCCCTTTCAGTGCCTCAGGGACTGCGTAGGGTTGACCTGAAACACCAAATTCATTACGGAAAACGCCCTCGATGATGAGCGCCATCCCAAATGTCAGCAATAAACCGTATAGATGATCGAGCTTATACAACCACTGCAGCAGAGCGCGTTCGATCACAACGCCGACAATCCCCACCGTGAGTGGTACAAGCAACAATGACCACCAATAGTTGACGCCAAAATAATTGAGACACATCCATGAAAAAAACGCTCCCATCATGAAAAACGCACCGTGCGCGAAATTGATGATGCGAAGCATGCCAAATATAACTGCCAGGCCCAGGCTGAGGATCGCGTAAAACGAGCCGTTAACCAGTCCTAGCATAAGTTGGCCTGTCAAGGCCGACAATGGAACATCGAAGAGTGTTGCCATATTGTTTATCCTGACGATTTGTTATTAGTAGGATATTCGCCGAAGAGCCTGGAATACTTATAGAGCCACACGCTTCAGCCTTGTACCCAGAAGGTGCG
Source organism: Pseudomonas sp. VI4.1 (assembly GCF_002029345.1). Lineage (NCBI taxonomy): Bacteria > Pseudomonadati > Pseudomonadota > Gammaproteobacteria > Pseudomonadales > Pseudomonadaceae > Pseudomonas > Pseudomonas sp. VI4.1. Next base: position 62,730 of record NZ_MULM01000183.1, on the reverse strand, counting down.
TTGTAGGGGTTGCAGGCTTTAAATCCCTTGGCTCGCCGTTGGAACCGTCTAAACCAGACAAGTGCTTTAGCCGATATTAGATCCCTAAATATTCTTGAAGCAGATCGCTTTTTTGCCCAACTTCGTGCTGGTGAATCTCAGCGATAATCTTGCCGTGCTCGACGATGTACATGCGATCCGCGAGGGGGGCGGCAAAACGTGAATTCTGTTCGACCAGAAGGATTGTGAAGCCCTTGCTCTTGAGCTGGCGGATGATTTCGGCGAGCCGCTGGACGATGACCGGTGCAAGTCCCTCGGATATCTCGTCAAGCAGTAGAAGGCGCGCACCAGTGCGCAGGACTCGGGCCAGGGCCAGCATTTGCTGTTCACCACCCGACATGCGGGTACCTTGGCTGTGACGACGCTCGTAGAGGTTGGGGAACATCTCATAGATTTCCTCCAGGCACATTCCATTGTTTCCTAAACGCGGCAGCAACAGCAGATTTTCCTCACACGAAAGACTGGCATAGATGCCTCTTTCCTCTGGGCAATAACCCACACCCAGGCGCGCAATCTTATGGGGCGATAGATCGATGGTTTCAGTACCGTCTATTATGATCGAACCCTGGCGCTTCCCCGTGAGCCCCATAATGGCTCGCAAGGTGGTGGTGCGGCCTGCGCCATTGCGACCTAACAAAGTAACGCATTCACCCTGCTTCACAGTGAAGTCAATGCCGTGGAGAACGTGAGACTCACCGTAGAAGGCTTGCAAGTTGGCAACTCGCATGTATTCGGTAGCATTGGTCATATCAATGGCTCCCTGGAGAGTGCAGCTCACTGTCGGCACTCCCCATATAGGCTTCGACCACGAGTGGATTGACTGAAACTTCAGAATAACTGCCCTCGGCGAGCACACTGCCGCGAGCAAGTACCGTGATAGTGTCGCAAATCCCCTCTACAACCTTCATGTTATGCTCGACCATCAGGACAGTGCGGTTGGCGGCGACATTCTTGATCAGCTCCATGACCCAATCGACGTCTTCATGCCCCATGCCTTGGGTGGGTTCATCGAGCAACATCAACTCAGGGTCCAGCGCTAAAGTGGTGGCTATTTCCAGCGCGCGCTTGCGGCCATAGGACAGTTCCATTGCTACTAGATCGGCGAATGACTCCAATCCCACTTGGGCGAGCAACTCCATCGCTCTATCGTCAAGAGCGGCAAGTGCAGCGCGCGACTTCCAGAAATGGAAGGAAGTCCCCAGGCTTCGCTGTAGCGGAATATAGATGTTTTCTCGCACGGTAAGGCGAGGAAAGACTGCCGATATCTGGAAAGATCGAATCATCCCTCTGCGCGCTACTGCAGCTGGGTGCTCACGAGTGATGTCCTGGCCGTTGAAGCGAATAGTCCCTTGGGTAGGATCGAGAAACTTGGTGAGCAAGTTAAAACATGTCGTCTTTCCGGCACCGTTGGGACCGATCAGGGCATGAATTGAGCCACGCTTCACACGCAAGTTGACATTTTCAACAGCGGTAAATCCTTTGAACTCTTTGGTCAAACCAACAGTTTCCAGAATCGCATCATTAGCCATATTATTTTCAACTCACGTTCTTGCTTTTCTTGTAATGTGAATCTAAGTCGTCGACTAATACTGGTCCAATATTATTTTAAGGAACCATTTATACGTAAAAAGTCTTTATTTTCTCGAGTCCAGCCATTTTTCAGTATTGTGACCGGGGATGGTTAAGCGGCTATAGACATAGCCAACGCTTTTGCCAACCACACCCGGCCCCTGGCATTAGAGCCGAGTGTGGGAGAAAGGCACAGGGAATGCCTTGCCTTGAGCGATGGAGTTTTGCGCTGCCGTCCGCAAGTTTGCCTTAGTGTCTGAATTTCAGGAAAGAACCTGAGCAGACCAGGATTCAGCTGAGGCGATATTCAACCCCCCGCATAACTATCCACTACCCTCCGGTACTGGCTGGGAGAGGCGCCGATGTGTTGCTGAAAAAACCGCGTGAAATGACCTTGCTCGGAGAACCCGAGGTTCTCCGACAACAGGCCCAACGTCCCACTGCGCTCGCGCTCCAGCCAGGCGAAAGCCCGGCGCATGCGCGCGTCGTTGAGCAACAGGGTCGGCGTCATACCGGTATCTTTCTTGAATAGCGCAAAGAAGTGCGCCCGGGACAGACCACAAGCCCGCGCGGCGTTGTCGATCGGGTGCGGATCATCGAGGTGCTCAAGCAACCAGGCGGTGCCACGGCGCACACGTGCGTCCCGGAACTCACCTGAGCTCGGCGCCCCTAATAGCGACAAATGCCGCCAGCTGGAAAAGTCCTCGATCAGTTCGATCAGGAAGTCGAACAGCATGAATTCCATGCGCTCTTTCGGCACGATCCCGCAGCCATGCGCTTCGGCGACCAGGATATCGGCCAAGGTGCGATTACGACTCGACAGCTCGATGCATGACCGGGCAAAAAAGTCCGGCCGACCGCTGAGCGCCAGCGACTGCTGGGCAGTGGCCAGCCAGGCGGGCTCGATGTAGAGCGCCAGGATGACAGTGGCACCGGCACCCGGCTGCGGATCGTAGAAATGCGGCTCCCAGGCGTTGACCAGCACCGCCGTGCGATCGCTGAGCGGCACCCGCCGCCCGTTGACGTTGAAGTAAGTGTCTTCACCGGACACTTTGACCAGCACATGGCATTCGGAATGGGTGTGGGTAACCAGCGAACGATCCATGTTCAGCAAGGCGACCCGGCCAAACCTGCCGTGGAAAACCCGTTGGGCAATCGACATCAGATTCCTCCGCTCGCTTGAAGCGATATTGTTATCGGCCACCATGAAGGATTATCGCGGCGTCCATGTGTTTCCGGACCCCGGCGATCACTCAATGATTCAGCACTTTTCTGGCCACTATCGCGCGCGAATGACCGAGCGTCTACCTCGACTTTCGCAGCCCCCACGCTCATCGGAAAAACCGCCTTACAGGGCATGGCGTTCTTTCCCGTGATAGACGCGCAGGATATCGGCCACCACCGCCAGAGCGATTTCCGCCGGGGCCTTGCTGCCCAGATCGAGGCCGATGGGCATGTGCAAACGGGCAATCTGTTCATCCGTCAGACCACCGATGCGTTTGAGCCGCTCGGCGCGCTTGGCCGAGGTTGCCTGAGAGCCCATGGCGCCGACGTAAAACGCCGGGGTGTGAACCGCTTCCATCAGCGCCAGATCATCGATTCGCGGATCATGAGTCAGCGCCACCACCGCGGTCGCTGCGTGGCAACCTCCGGCGGCGATAAACATCGAGGGCAGTACACGCTGCATCTCCACGCCTTCGAGATGTACATGCAGCATCTCTTCCCGGGGGTCGCAGGCGATAACTTCGCAGCCGATGGCTCGGGCGAAACTGGCGCAAACTTCAGCGACCGGCGAGAGTCCTGCCAGAATCAGTCGTAGCGCCGGGCCAACACTGATGCGCACCCTTTCGTCGACGACTTGCACCCGTTCGCTGCCGTGCCCGGTGTCCGGGTCCAGGCGCAGGGCACCGCTACTCAGCTCGACGTGACGCAGCAGACGGCGCTGACCCAATAACGCCGCTTGCAGACCCTCCAGGTGCGCGATCCATTCGAGACTGGCAGCGCGGTGCTCGACCAGCACGATCAGCACGCCACCACAGGGCAATCGCAGACGGTGGCGTTGCTCGACGCTGTCGCCATAGCTGACGATCTGCGCCGGTTCGCGTAATTCACCCCGCGCCAGGCTTTCGAGAAATTCCTCTTCGACGCAGCCACCCGACAGCGAGCCGACGTGTTCGCCCGTGCCATTGGTCACCAGCATCGCACCCGGCGCACGCGGCGCAGAGCCATAGGTGGAGAGCACCGTGCACAGCCACTGGGCCTGCCCGGCGCGAGCCCATTGCAGTGCCTGGTCGATCACCTGAACATCGAGATGACGCATGTTTTATACCTCAAGCAAAGCGTGGTGCTGCCTGCAGGGTTACGTTTACGGTAACCTGCGAGCAACCTTGTCCAATCGTTGATTCAACATGTCGCCACAACAATTTTTGCAACTTGGGCCGCTGCGTCTGGAATACCGCCACCTGCCTGCAGCTGACCCATCGCGACCGACGCTTGTGCTGTTGCATGAAGGCCTCGGCAGCGCCGACCAATGGAAAGACTTCCCCCTGCGCCTGGCCCAGGCCAGCGGTTGCGGTGTGGTCACTTACAGCCGTCAGGGTTACGGGCATTCGAGCCCGGTAACCCTGCCGCGTCCGCTGAACTACCTGAGCAGCGACGGCCCACGTGAACTGCGGCAATTGCTCGATGCCCTGCAACTGCCGCACGTGGTCTTGCTCGGTCACAGTGACGGTGCATCCATCGTCCTCGCCTATGCCGCCGCCAACGATCCAAGGGTGTTGGGCAGCATTGCACTGGCGCCTCACGTGATTGTCGAGACCGAGAGCCTCGATGGCATTCGACATACCACCGAGGTTTGGCAACAGGGCGAATTGCGCGAACGCCTGGCACGCCACCATGGAACCAATGTCGACGGCGCTTTTCACGGTTGGAGCGACAGCTGGTTGCACCCGGACTTTTCCCTGGACGATCTTGAAGCGCAGTTGGCTTATATCGAAAAGCCGCTGCTGGTCATTCAGGGTCGCGAAGACCACTACGCCACGCCCGAGCAACTGGTGGTCATCCAGCGACAGGTGCCTGGGCCCTGCCGCTGTGTGTTGCTGGATGACTGCCGGCACTTTCCCCAGACCGAAGCGACCGAGCGGACCTTGGAGCTGGTCTGCGAATTCCTGGAGCGCCTCCCCGCCTGAATGTACCGAACGTGACTCAACCATCGACCACCTCATCCAGCGTTGCTACGCGCTCCGGCCGTTCACGCCAGCGACGGACGACACCCAGTTCGATATCGAACATATCCAGCACCCTGCCAACGGTGTGATCGATCATGTCTTCCAGGCTGGTCGGCTTGGCATAGAACGCTGGCACTGGCGGCGCGATCACTGCACCGAGTTCGGCCAACTCGGTCATGCTGCGCAGGTGATTGCGGTGCAGTGGCGTCTCGCGAACCATCAGCACGAGGCGCCGGCGTTCCTTGAGCACCACGTCGGCGCGCGAGTCAGCAGTGTTGAAGTCACGCCGCTGGCAATCTCCGACAAGCTGCGTATCGAACACGGCGCGATGATCATGCCCATGGTTTTGAACGAGCCACTGGCGATTGCCGCGCCAATGTCCTGATTGACGTAGCTGACGTCCGCAAGGGTCTTGATCCGGGACCAGGACATATCGGTTTCATGGGCCAAAGTAATCAGCGCCGATTTGCTGACCACCAGATGGGTTTCAATCGGCGTGTCGCGCAACAGCTCCAACAGACGCACGCCATAGACGGCGCCTGAGGCACCGGAAATTCCTACGATCAGCCGCTGCGGCCGGCTATTACCGGGAGTGCCCATGGTTGCCTTCCTCTATCGGACCTTCTTTGTAGAAATGGATGGTGTCGAGTGCGGTGGTCATGGTTTTGCCGATCATCTCGATGAACAGCATTGCCGCCGGGGTCAATGGTCGACGGGCGTCGTGCACACAGACCATGCGCCGGCTGATTCCTGGCGCGGCCAGCGGATAGGCGCGCAACGCGCCTTCGTGCAATCCGCGATGCAGGATGGTTGCCGGCAGCACGCTGACCCAGTCGCTGCGACGCAAGAAGTCCTCGATGACCGCCAGATCGTCCACCTCCAACTGCGGGGTGACTTCAATGCCCTGGGCAGCAAGGTGCTGGTCAATCACCCTGCGCAACCCGTGACGACGCGAGGGCAGCACCAGTTTGAATCCCGCCAGACTGGCCAACGGCAAGGGCAACGCTCCGTTGAGGCGATTGGCTGCACCGGTGGCGACCAGTAGCTCCTCATCGAAGATGTCGTGGCCGATCAGGTGCTCATGCTGAAAGCTTTGGTTGATGACCGCGAAATCCAGCACGCCGGTCAGGACCTTCGCGATCAATTCCTGGCTGTAGCCCGAGGTGACGCTCAATTCAACCTGTGGCTGATGCTCGACGAAATGCGCCAGCGTGCTCGCCAACGCGTTGTTGGCGGCAGACGCGATCAGCCCGGCGCTGATGCGTCCGCCAATCTGGCCGCTACGGTCGATCAGGGCCTGACGCGCCGCCAGCAGCTGGCCAAGAATCGGCATGAACAAGCGATAAGCCTGATCTGCGGCCTCGGTCGGCGCCATGCCCTTGGAGCTGCGCTCGAACAACGTCTGCCCGAGCTCTTCCTCAAGCCTGGCGATCTGCATCGACAACGCCGGTTGCACGATATTCAAGCGCTGTGCAGCCCGGGTGACGGAGCCCTCTTCATAGAGGCAGGTGAAATACTTCAGATGGCGCAGCTCCATAGTCACCCTCGCGTGCGCGCTCAACCGAGCGTGCCGACGTTCTGATAAATGTGTTTGAGCTCGCTGAAATCCAGCAGCGCATCGACGCCATGCAAGCGCCCCAGGCCGCTCTTGCGGTAGCCACCGGTTTCCGCCTCGGCGAACAATTTGTTGTGGTCGTTGAGCCACACCGTACCGTTGCGCAGTGCCCGAGCGACACGCCAGGCGCGAGCGCCCTGCCCGGTCCAGACACTCGCGGACAGACCGAACTCGGTATGGTTGGCGCGCGCTACTGCCTCGGCTTCATCTTCGAAGGACTCCAGCACCAGCAACGGGCCGAAAATTTCTTCCTGACAAAAGAACGCGCTGCTATCGCGATGGGCGATCAGCGACGGCGCGAGGAATGCACCATTGCCCAGTTCACCCTGCGGGCGACCACCGGCCAGCAGCACTTCGTCACAGCTGTCCAGTGCCTCGCCGATGCGTCGCTCGACGTTGTCCCGGGATTGCCAGTCGATCAGCGGTCCCATGTTCGTCGCTGGATCGAGGCCATTGCCCAGGCGGATCCGCCCCAGTGCGGCGCTCAGCGCGGTTTTCATTTCGGCGAATCGGCTGGCATGCACCAGCACGCGTCGGGCGGCAGTGCATTGCTGGCCAGAGATAATGGTGGCTGCCGCGGCCAGTCTCGGCGCGATGGCGGCAATATTGGCATCTTCAAAGACCAGGCAGCAGGACTTCCCACCCAGTTCCAGAGAGAGCTTTTTCATGGTCGCCGCGCAGTCGCGCATGATGCGCTGGCCGGTAGCGGTCGAGCCCGTGAAGCTGAGCACATCCACCCGCGGCGAAGCCACCAGATGCGCTGCCCCGGCATGCCCGCTCTCGGTGAACAGATTGACCGCCCCTGCCGGCAGGCCCGGCAACGCGAACAGCGGTTCGAGCATCGCCGCGTTGAACAGCGCGGTTTGTGGCGCGGGTTTGATCACCACCGTGCAACCCGCCGCGATCGCCGGCGCCAGAGCACGCACCAGCAGCACCGCCGGGGCATTCCACGGAATGATCAGCCCCGCCACTCCGGCGGGTTCGCGCAGCATGCTGGAGAACTCACCGGGTGCCACTTCGAGCATGTGCCCCGGGTTGTGCCGGGCCAGGCCGGCGTAATAAAGAATCTCGGAAATCGCCCCGCCGATCTCTCCTCGGGACTGCGCCAATGCCTTGCCGTTCTCGCGGGTCAGCAACTGCGCGAGCTGTTCCTGACGCGCTGTCAGGCCGGCAGCCCACTCCAGCAATAGCTGCTGACGCAGGCGTGGATTCTGCGCCCACTGCGGGTCGTTGAAGGCACGGGCGGCGGCGGCCACCGCCGCTTCAGCTTCGGCCTCGCCGCCGTCGGCAAAGCGTCCGATCAGCTCACCGTTTGCCGGGTCGAGACTGTCGGTCCAACGATCCGTAGCGGTCCATTGTCCATCGATGAAGTGTTGGCTTTGCATGAGTCCTCCTTGAATCAATGGGTCACCGAACCGCCGTCGACCACAATGGTCTGGCCGCTCATGAAATCACTGTCGGTGCTGGACAGAAACAGCAGCGCGCCGATCAGATCCTGCGGCACCGCTTCGCGCTTGATGCAACGGCTGGCAATGTTGTTGCGCACGATATCCCCGGCCCAGGCGGCCATTGGCCTGGACGTTGGCGCTCATGGTCAGGCCGGGCGCCAGGCAGTTGCAGCGGATGCCGGCGTCGCCGACTTCCCGCGCAATCGAGCGAGTCAGGGCAATCACCGCGCCCTTCGACGCGACATACGCCGCCATCATCGGCGCGCCTTTGAACGCCGTTGCCGAGGCAATGTTGACGATCTTGCCGTAGCCCTGACGGCGCATCACCGGCATGACCGCCTTCGCGCACTCGAAAGAACCGCGCACGTTGACCGCCATGATCCGGTCCCATTCCGCCGAGCTGGTCTGCTCGAACGGTTTGAGTTCCAGGGTGGCAAACAACGCCGCGTTGTTGATCAGTACGTGCACACCGCTGAACTGCGCCACGGCTTCCTCGACCATGGCTTGAACCGCGGCACCGTCGGTCACGTCGCAAGCGATTGCCAGGGCCGTACCGCCCTTGTTGCGGATCGCGGCAGCGGTGTCATCAGGCGCCTTCAAATCGCAAAGCACCACCTTCGCGCCCTCGGCCGCCAGGGCCTGGGCATACGTGGCACCGATGCCTTGCGCGGCACCGGTAATGATCGCGACTTTTCCCTTCAATCTGCTCATTGCGTTTTCCTTTACTTGAAGTTGCCTTGGGTTTCCGGAATCACCACGCTGCCGATCAGGTAGATCACCGACAGGCCGGCAGCGAACATCGCCAGCACCATGGGGATTTGAGCCGGGCTGCTGCTGAACAGGGACACAAAAGTCGGCATGGTTCCGCCGAGGGCGAAGCCGATGTTCCAGGACAACCCGGTGCCGCTGGCACGCAGCTCGGTGGCAAAGCGTTCGTTGAGGAAGATCAGGATCGGCGCGATGATCGCCCCGCCCATGAAGGCAATGCCCACGCAATACAGCGCAGTGCGGGCCAGCGAACCCGGCTCGGCGACACCGAGGAACATCATCGGCAAGCTCACCAGATTGAGCACGCCCAGCAGCATGAAGGTCTTCTTGCGGCCGATCAGGTCACTCAGGTAACCGAAGGCCAGTGCTCCGACAATGGTTGCCACCGACCCGTACATGAGCAGCTGCGAAGTCTGCGTATGGGGTACTTTGGCGACCACGTTGAGCAAGGTCGGCAGATAACCGCAGGCCAGGTAATACGTAGCCCCGCCGCCGAACGTAATCAGCAGGTTGACCAGCATCACGCCGCGGTACTCGCGACCGAACAGACGCTTGAGTGGCGACACGGCCACCACCGCCGGCCCCTTGGTTTTGCGCGCTTGTTGCAGTTGCTGCCAGACCGGGGTTTCTTCCAGGTAACGGAACATCACCAGACCGAAGAACGTGCTGAGCAAGCCGCAGAAGAACATGAAGCGCCAGCCCCAGACGTCAAATTCCTCCCCGGGAAAGATCTCCGACAACACCAGATAAGTGAATGACGCCAACAGCGCGCCCATGCCGGCACCGGCGCCACCGATCAACCCGGACATCAAGCCGCGATAGCGCGGCGAGATGGATTCGGTGCCGATGGTGTGAGTGGAGGCGACGATGCCGCCAACGAAAACGCCCTGAATGATCCGCAAGATCAAAAACAGTATCGGGGCCAACACCCCGACCTGGTGAATGGTCGGCAAGGCGCCAAACAGTGCCGTGGAAATACCGACGCCGACCATCGACACCATCAACGCACGCTTGCGGCCGTGTTTGTCGGCATACGCGCCGAAGATCGCCGAGCCCAGCGGACGCACCAGTAAGGCCACGGCGAACGAGGCATACACCGCGGCCAGCGACAGTGTCGGGGTGTCCGAGGGGAAGAACATACGGCCGATGATCGGCGCCACGTAGAGCAGAATGAACAGGTCAAACAAATCCAGCGCCCAGCCGAATGTCGAGGCAAATGCCGCAAGCAAGGCCTTGCCCGGTGGAATCTGCGGTGTATCGGTAGCGGCGCTGGTTGGCGGTGCAGTTGTTGTTGTCGTGGTCATGGTTGCCTCACACAAGACGTGTCTTGAGCTGGTTGGAACTATCGGGAACAGGCCGCTGAACACCAGCGGCCTCCGGGTTCAATCGTGCTTCTGGAGCACGCACTGCCAGTCCGGCGGCGCCGCGTGCGCCACCTTGTCGAGCTCGACTTCCTGTTGGCCCGGCACCTGGATTCGCTTGAAGCGCATGGTCGGTGCCGACAGCGGAACCGTGGCGTCGTAGCCCATCTTCGAGCCGACACCGTCACGGGTGGACGGATCGAGTTTCGAGCCCTGGGATTCATGGATCAGCACCAGGTCCCGGTCGGCCTGGAACCGGGTGGCAATCGCCCACTCGACTTCGATGGGGTCATGAATGTCCACATCCATATCCACCACGGTGACGTGCTTGATGTCGTAGTGACCGCCCAGCGCGCCGAGGATGACGTTCTTGCCCTCGCCTTCGGAGCGTTTGTCGATCTGCACATAAAGGTGATAACGACACACTCCGCCCTTGCTCAGGTGCACGTCACGCACGCACGGAAAGCTGCGGCGCAAGTGCGCAAGCATGGTCGCTTCGCGCGGGATGCCGCCGAGCAGCAAGTGTTCCAGGCCGCCGCCGACGATGGTGTGAAAGATCGGGTCGTGACGATGGGTTACGGCATCGACTTCGATCACATGGCGTTCGGCGCGCTCGCCGTAGTACTGCGGAAACTCGCCGAACGGGCCCTCCATCTCCCGCGCCTTGGCCAGCAGCCGGCCCTCGATGACGATCTCGGCGTCGGCAGGTACGCGAATCTGGTTGGTCACACAACGCGTTACTGCCAGCGGACGGCCATGCAGCGCACCGGCAATTTCCAGTTCGTCGTGATCGATGGGCACGATGGCCTGGGATGCCAGCAAGGTCAGCGGATCAGCTCCAATGACCACCGCCACCTCCAGATCCTCACCCAGCGCCTCGACTTCCTGAAAGAAGGCCAGCGCATGGCGTGGCAGCAGCAGCGCGCCCAGGCGATTTGGGCTGCTCACCTGCAAGCGGTGAATCGAAACGTTCTGCACCCCGGTGCGCGGGTTGCGGGTAATCAACAGGCCAGCAGTGATGTAAGGGCCGCTGTCGTGCTCGTTGTGGGTGGGAATTGGCAGCAGTCGATTCAGGTCGATCTCGCGATGCACCACTTGCTGACAAACTGCATCACTGACTTCGCGCCACGGCAGGGGATTGAGGCTGGCCGCCTCGAAACGCGCCAACACTTCAGCGGACTCCACGCCCATGGCCTCGGCCATCCACTGCCGGTCGGACAACAGACCGGACACCACCGCGATCGAATGGCCGCCCGGCTGGGGGAACAGTGAAGCGCTCTTGCCGTCCAGACGATTGGCAATCGCTGCAACGCCGAAACGCAGGTCCACGCCGGGACGTATCATTGTCAAACGCTGCCGGCGCTGCAAATGGTCGAGCCAGCCACGCAGGCTGGCGCCTGCTGGCAGGTCCCCGGCCCTGTCGGCTTCGGGGGTGGAAAGAGTCACAGGCTGCATGGCCTTACCTCGTCATTATTGTTTTGGTGGCATGCCCGGTCACCCCGATGGCATGCCCGTTTGAATCGTCGGGATTCAGTTTCCGGTAGTGCTCGCACCGACGGGCCTGGTGCTGTCGGCATGTTCGGGTTTGCCACCGCGCAGCAAATGGCTCAGGGTCATGATCACGAGCGGCGTGGCCAGTGCGATGTAGGCGTTGTCGATGCCATAGGGATTGCCCATCAGGAACCAGCCGATGGTGATGATCAGTGACGCGATGATGCTGATGAACGCACCCTGCCGCGTGCCGAATGTCGGCGCGTAAAACACCATCAGCACCAGCACCGCGAGTGAAGCGCGCAAGGCCTTGGCGAGGAAGGTCACCACCAGAACGTCGGAGGCGTACAGCGCCAGTGTGATGGGCAGCAGGCCGGCGACGATGGTCGCGGTCCGGGCAAAGTTGAGATTCTTGCGATCATCCCCTCGGGGGTTGAAGAACGGCTGATAGAAGTCCTTGAGCAACAATGTGGCGATGCCCATGGTGAGCGCGGCCATGGTGCCGAACAGCGCCCCGGCCAGTCCTGCGACGACGATCCCGGCCATCCATTCGTGCATGTGCCCGAGGATTTGCGGAAAGGCCTGCAACGAAGGAATCTGCGGAAACAACACCGCGCTGCACATCCCCACCATCGCAGCGATCAGGCCGTAGGGAATCAACATCAATGCACAGTAGAAACTCGCATGTTGGGCCTTGCGCCCGTCACTGACGGTATTCACTGCCTGCACCACGTACTGGGTGGCGAACGTCGCGCCGATACCGGCCACCAGCCAGGCGAAAATCTTCGGCCAACCGACGTTGTCGACTTCGAACATCGGCGCTGGCAGTCGCGCCACCAACTCGCCCATGCCGCCAACCTTGCTCAAGGCAAAACCCAGGGCGAGGATAATCCCGGCGTACATCATTATCGCGTGCAAGACGTTGGTATAGATCACCGAACGCATGCCGCCGATGCCGACGTACAGCACCGAAACAATACCGACGATGATGATCGCCGACGTCCGCTCGATGCCCAGCAAGGTCGCGAGCACTGCCCCGCCGCTGGCATAGATCGAGACCGCAACGATCGACAGCGCGCAGATCATGATCACTGACGTGGCGAAGCGTACCGGCTCGCCGTAAGTGCGGGCCAGCGCCCCGGAAATGGTGTTCTCGCCGAGGTCCTTGTACTTCTTCGCCAACAGCATGGAGAAGATCACGAAACCGACGCCCAGGGCGGCGATGTTCCAGGCAGCGGAAATGCCATAGGTGTAACCCGCCTGAGCCGTACCAATGCTCGCGGTAGTGCCAATGAACTCGGACATCATCAGAAAACCGATCAGCACCGCCGGGAAGTCCTTGCCTCCGGTGGTGAAGTTTTTCGCGCTTTGTGTAGAGCGTCGAACCCAGAAACTGATCAACGCCAAGACCACCATGTAGGCGGCCACGATGGTTAATACCAGCCAGCTAGAAGCCATAAGTGGAACTCCGATTTTTATATTTATTGGACGGATTTCGGTGCAGCCGATCTCACCCTAAGAGCCCCGCAACAGGTTTTCCATTAACGAATATTGATGCGCCCTATCAGTCTCAGTGAAGGGGCGGCAGGCCCTGCTCCGTAGGGGCGCACGCCGTTGCCGACATGCTCCCGGACCTGCTCGCCGGTACGCATTTACTCGCCGGTGAACACGGCCACACGCTTGCTGTGAAACGCTTCGACGCCTTCCTTGAAGTCCTTGGAACTGCGCAGACGGCTGTAGCAGTGACCTTCCATTTCGATCGCGACGGTCAGCGGCGCATCTTCGTTGTCGTTGATCAGTTTTTTCGCCGTGCGTTGAGCCAACGGCGAGAAGCGCCGCAGTTCATCGACCAGCGCATCGACGGTGCTTTCCAGTTCGGTATCCGGCACAACCTCGGTCGCGATACCCCAGGCATAAGCCTGGTCGCCCGTGATGCGTTTGGCGCGCATCACCATGTGCTTGGTGCGGGTGATACCGATGATTTTCTGCAGGCGTGCGGAGCCACCCGAGCCCGGGATCTGCCCCAGGTTCTGCTCAGGCAAGGCGTAGCGCGTGGTTTGCGACGCAATGCGGAAATCGCAGGCCAGGGACAGTTCGAAACCGACGCCGAAGGTGTAGCCACGGTTGGCAACGATCACCGGTTTTTCGCAACGTGCCGGTGCCGCGACGTTCCAGGCCAGCTTCGAAACGTGCTCCGGCGACGCTTCGAGGAAGCCCTTGATGTCGCCGCCGCTGGAGAAGTGTTCACCCACCGAGCGCAGCACGATGACGCGCACACCCTTGTGTGCATCGAGGGCTTCGAAGACCAGGCGCAGTTGATCGCGCTGGCCCATGGAAATGACGTTCAACGGCGCCCGGTCGAGGATGATGTCGGCACGCTCGCGGGACACATCGACTTCAACCTGGAAGCCATCGAACCGAGTGTCGAGAAATTGCTGGATCGCTTGTTGTTGCATGGGAGTGTCCTCTGGGTGATTAGCTGATGGCCTTCAAGGCCTGTTCCTGAAATTGGGCCAGCAGCACGCGCCGCAGCACCTTGCCCACTGGAGATTTGGGAATCTGATCGATGAACTGATAGCGCCGTGGCCGCTTGAACTTGGCCAGGCCCGAAGCGATGCAATGGGCATCGAGGTCGCATTCCGAAACCTCGGCGCGCGGCTTGATAAACGCAGCAATGATCTTGCCCCACTGCTCGTCCGGCAGACCGACCACCACCACTTCTTCCACCGCCGGGTGCAGCGAGAGCATGTTTTCGATTTCCGCCGGGCTGACGTTTTCGCCGCCGGTGATGATCAAGTCATCGACGCGACCCGTGACGAACAGATCGCCCTCCAGATCGAAGTAGCCGATGTCACCGGTGAAATACCAGCCGTCACGCAATGCCTTGGCGTTCGCTTCAGGGCGGTTCAGGTAGCCTTCGAACGCCTCGTCGCTCGCCAGGTCGGCGATGATCTGGCCCTCCTCCAATGGGTTGGCCTGCACGTCCACCGTTTCAGCATCGATCGGCACCACGCGCACTCGCTGGTTCATTGCACTGCGCCCTGACGAGCCGGGTTTGCGACTGGCCTGCTGGTCGATGGTGAAGGTGTAGATTTCCGAGCTGCCGTAATGATTGACGAACAATTGCGGCTGGAACGCCTGTTCGACGCGACGCATCAAGCCGTCGCTCATCGGCGCGCCGGCAAAGCCGATTTTCTCCACACTGGCTACTCGTTCGCGGGCAAAGGCCGGGTGTTCGATGAGCATGTGGTAGAGCGTCGGCACCAGGTACAGATTGCTGACCTTTTCCCGCTCGATGGCCTGCAGCGTGGCCTCCACGTCGAACTTCGGCACACAGACGAAATGCCCGTCGATCAGCGCCATGGACAGCAACGAACGCACGCCCATGGTGTGGTAAAGCGGCATGACACCCAGCGTGCACTCGCTCTGGCGGTAGAGGTTTTGCGCTACGTGAGCCACCGCCGCGGCGCGTTCACTACGGTGCCGACGGGGCACGCCCTTGGGCTTGCTGGTGGTTCCGGAGGTGTACAGCAGCAGTGAAAAATCTTCGGCGTCGGCCTGCAAAATGATGCCGGAGGGGGTCTGCGAACACAGTTCCTTGAAACTCAGGTCGGTGTTGGCGGCACGCAGGCCGGCGGCGATCCGTGGCAGCCTTGTGGCGGCGCTGCAACCGGCCACGGCGGTCACGGTAGCGTCGTCATAAGCCACGGCACGGATTTGCGCATCTTCGATGCAGTAGCCCAGTTCCTCGGCAGTCGAACGCCAGTTCAACGGGGTCATGACGATGCCCGCAAACTGACAGGCCCAATGCAGGGTCGCCATCTGCCAGCGGTTTTGCATGACTACCAGCAGTCGGTCACCGCGTTGCAGCCCAAGGCATTGCAAGCCCCAGGCAGCACTCTGGATATCGACGAACCATTCTTCATAGGTTTTCTTCAACGCACCGTCGCTGACCGCCACGGCGTGCGGTCGGCGTTCAACGGCAGCGAGAAAACTGCGTCCGAGATCGAACATTATTGTTATACCCCTTTGTTCGTTTGGCGCTGGGCAGCGACTTCGAGCACGGCCTGGACGATGCCGGTGTAGCCCGTGCAGCGACATAGATGCCCCGAAAGCATGTCGCGTACCTGGGTCTCGTCCGGGTTGGGTACCCGTTCGAGGAAATCCACGCAGGACATGAGAATGCCCGCAGTGCAAAAGCCGCACTGCAAGGCGTGATGACGGCGAAAGGCTTGTTGCAGGTCGCTCAGTGTGTCGTCGTCGGCCAGGGACTCGACGGTCTCGATACGCCGCTCGTGCCCCTGTACCGCGAGCATCAGGCAGGAACGCATGGCGACCCCGTCCACCAGCACCGTGCAGGCGCCGCAGACGCCGTGTTCGCAACCGACATGGACACCGGTGGCACCGAGGTCGTGGCGCAGGAAGTCGCAGAGTTGGGTCCGCGGTTCGGCGAGCGCTTCACGGGAGCGGCCATTGAGTTCCAGGCGAATCGGAAAGGTTTGGTCGGCAGTTACACGCATGTTCAGACTCCTTCGATCAGCTGATGACCCAGCTCGCGAACCAGTTGGCGGCGATAGGCGGCGCTGGCGTGCACGTCGTCTTGTGCATCGAGCGACCAGGCGGTTTGATTGAGCGCGTCAGGCAGCGCCGCACCCCGTGGCAGGCTGCGACGTTGCGGACGGTCGGCGACCCCGCCGATGCCGAGTTCGACCTGGTCCGTGCCGATGGCTGCGGCCAGGGAGACAATTGCAAAGTCGCCGTGGCGCATGGCGATTTCGCGGAAGCGATAGGTGATGCCTTCGCGCTTGAGTGGAAAACGCACCTCGACGACCAGTTCATCCGCACGCTTGTCGGTGGTGAGAATGCCTTGGAAGAAGTCGGCAGCCTTGACGATGCGCTTGCCTTTTTTCGACTCGAGAACGATCTCGCCGCCCAGCGTCACCAGGCACAGCGGCAACTCGGCGCTGGGGTCGGCGTGAGCCACCGAACCGCAGACCGTGCCGCGATTACGCGTCTGGAAGTGGCCGATCCAGGGCATCGCCAGTGCCAATAAAGGCACCTCGTCCATCAGGGTCGAACGCGCCAGCAACTGCGCCTGTCGCACCCCGGCACCTACCGCCAGGCAATCCTTGCGCAGCTCGATATAGGCCAGCTCGGCCACATGATTGATATCGATCAGCAACTTGGGTTGAGCCAGGCGCATGTTCAGCACCGCCATCAGCGATTGGCCACCGGCGATGATGCGAGCTTCCTGGCCGTACTCGGCGAGCAGCTCAACCACCTGACGCCGGGTGTCAGCCCGAACGTAATCGAAAGCAGCCGGTTTCATTGCGCACCTCCCTTGCCAAACAGCGCGCCAAGCGAGGCCCGCAGTCGCGCCCACCAGCCGGTGGAGATGGCTTGGCCGCTGACCCGTTGCGACAGGCGAGTAAAGATTTGTCCGATGATCACTTTCGAGGCCCCTTGCAGCATACGGCCGCCGACCGCGGCGACTTTGCCGCTGACCGCCACCTGGTATTGGTATTCCAGGCGTGTGTGGCCATTTTCCAGTTCGACGAAACGCACCTTGGCCTGGCCCTGGGCCGAGCCCATCGAGCTGCTGCCGGAACCGGACAGACGCAATGAATGCGGCGGGTCCAGATCACTCAGGGCAACCTTGGCCTCGAAGCGCGCACGGATCATGCCGACGCCGACGGTGACGTCTGCGCGGTAACGGTTTTCGCCTTCAAGCACCAGGTCGTGGCAACCGGGAATGATCGCCGCCAGCGTCTGCGGGTCGAGCAAGGTGTCGAAGACCTGTTGCGGCGGGGCAGGAATCACCACCGAGTCGTTGGCCCGCAGTGCCGGTCCACCGGCAGTTGCTGCGTCCAGGTTTTCATCGGGCTCCATACCGGCGGGCCGTGGCGGCTCGTCGATCCCGATCAGCGTGCGTACTTTCGATGGCGTCAGCGGCAGACGGATGTCCGGGCGAGCGAGGGCGTCGGCCACCGCGTTGGCGATGCACACCGGCGTGCTCATATTGTTGCCCTCGCCCACACCCTTGGCGCCCAGTGGGGTGAATGGCGATGGTGTTTCCATGTGCAGGATCACCGGTTCGATCACTTCCGGTGCGGTCGGCACCAGATAATCGGCGAAGGTCCCGGAGAGGAAGCTTCCGTCTTCGCCATAGGCAAATTCTTCCATCAGCGCCGCGCCGAGGCCTTGGGTGAAGCCACCACGAATCTGGCCATCGACCAGTGCCGGATTGAGCAGGCGGCCGGCGTCATGGCAGGTGACGTAGCGATCGATGTGGATCTCGCCGGTCATGCGGTCGATTTCCAGACCACAGATGTCGAAGACAAAGCCGTAGCACAGCGAGCTATTGACCTGATCCTGGTCGTCCGGTGCCACCAATTGCGGCGGGCTCCAGAAGGCGGTTTCGCGCAGGCCGCCGCTTTCACCTTCCGGCAGCAGGCCCGGCGACCAGTGGGTCGCACCGGCAATCCGATGGAATGGCGCCACCGCCCCGCCATTGACCACAAAAATCTTGCCGCCCGCGAAACGAATATCTTCGGGACTGGCCTGCAATTGCTCGGCGGCAATCACGGCGAGGCGATCGCGGATCTTCAGCGCCGCCTTGTAGACGGCACCAGCCACAGCGCCAGCGAAGCGGCTGGAATAGTTGCCCGAGGCAATCGACCAGGCGTCCTTCTGGGTATCCAGCTCGACGTTGACCACGATGGATTCCAGCGCAACCCCAAGCACTTCGGCGACGACCTGCGCGACGGTGGTTTGATGGCCCTGCCCTTGCGGTGCCGAGGACACGTGCACACTGACGTCCCCCAACGGGCCGACGTTGATGGTTGCGGTGGCGACCGCGCCGTTTTTCGGACCGGCCTTGCGCCGCTCTTCGGGTGTCATCGCGGTGGTGATGTAGCCCATGTTGGAAATCGAAGGCTCGATGACGGCGGCATAACCGATGCCATAGATCCGGCCTTCGGCACGCGCCTGATCACGACGTTTGAGCAACTCGTCGAGTCCGCCGTCAGCCGCCGCCAAGGCAATGCCTGCCTGGTAATTGCCGGAATCGAGCAACGCACCGGCGGCCGCGCGATAAGGGAAGGCATCGGCCGGCACCAGGTTGCGGCGGATCACGTCCAACGGATCAAGCTTCAACTGCACGGCGATGTGCTGCAGCAGTCGCTCCAGGGCGAAATACACCTGCGGGCCACCGAAACCACGGTTCAGGCCGGACGGGGTTTTGTTGGTCAGCACCACCCGGTTGCGCACTTGCAAATGGCGGATCGCGTAGGCACCCGTCAGGTTGCCGTGCATGCGGTAGAAAGTCGCAGGTTCTGGCGCTCTCAGGTAGGCACCACAATCGTCGATCTGGTCATAACGCAACGCGGTGATGCGGCCATCCGCTTCGACCGCCGCTTCAATTTCGGTCACCCGATTGGTCGCCGAAGAAGCCCCCTGAAGATGTTCCAGACGGTCCTCGACCCACTTCACCGGTGCGCCGACCTTGCGTGACGCCAGCCCCATCATCACCACGTAAGGGAACACCCCTTGCTTGATGCCAAAGCTGCCGCCGGAATCTTTCGGTGTGCGCAAACGCAAGCGGTTGCCGGGTACGTTCAGGGCACGGGCCATGACCGTGTGCAACGCATAGGGGCCCTGGAAATTGGCCAGCACGTCATAAATGCCGGTGGCGCGCTCGTACTGAGCCAGCACCACATAGCATTCAATGGGTGTGCAGGAACTGCGCGGAAACTTCACTTTGAGCGAGACTTTGTGCGGCGCCTGCTCGAAGGCCTGCTCCGGCTCGCCATAACGAAAGC
This sequence comes from Pseudomonas sp. VI4.1, assembly GCF_002029345.1. NCBI lineage: Bacteria > Pseudomonadati > Pseudomonadota > Gammaproteobacteria > Pseudomonadales > Pseudomonadaceae > Pseudomonas > Pseudomonas sp. VI4.1. Next base: position 43,392 of record NZ_MULM01000183.1, on the reverse strand, counting down.
GCCGTTCGTTGACCACGTTGCTGCCAACGGCTTCGTGCAGGATCGGCGCCTGTTCGGCGGTGGCCAGTTCGGGATCGATGATCGGGGGCAGCGGCTCGTATTCAACGCGCACGCCTTCGATGGCGTCTTCGGCCAGGTAGCGGCTTTCAGCGATCACTACGGCTACCGGTTCTCCGACGTAGCGCACCTTGTCGACGGCGACGCACCAGTGCTCCATCGGCTGGCGCACACCCACCGGAAACGGCAGCGCCCAGCGTTTGACGTCTTCGCCGACCAGCACGCCGTGCACGCCTTTCATCAGCAGCGCTTTGGCAAAGTCCACCGAGGTGATCCGCGCATGAGCGTGGGGGGAACGGATGATCGCCGCATGTAGCGTACCCGGAGGGATCGCAGCGTCATCGGCATAGCAGCCGAGGCCGCGCAACAAGGCGGCGTCCTCGACACGGGCCTGACGGGCGCCGATGTGGCCGGTCTGGCTTTCGGTAGCAGGTTGGAAACTGGTCATTTTTTTCGCGGCTCTTGTTGTTTTGCAGCGCGATAGCGTTAGAGCCGAGTGTGTGAGAAAGGCGCAGGAAGCGCCTTGCCTGGGGGAAGGGAGTTCTGCGCTGGGGTCTGAAAATTTGCCTTGGCGTCTGATTTTCAGCACTGGGACCGGACAGAATGGCCGGTCAGGGACGGGACGCGGGCTGGCTCAGGAACGCTTCGATTTCCGCAGAGGGCATCGGTTTGGCAAAGTAATACCCCTGAAAAACATCGCAGCGACTGCCCCTCAGGAAATCCACCTGAGACGCCGTTTCCACGCCTTCGGCGACCACCGTCAGGCTGAGGTGATGGGCCATGGAAATAATGCCTTGGGTGATCGCTGCATCATGATGGTCGGTGGCGATTTCCTGGATGAACGAGCGGTCGATCTTGATCTTGTCGATGGGCAACCGCTTGAGGTAGCTGAGGCTGGAAAAACCGGTGCCGAAATCATCGAGCGCAATGCGCACCCCCAACGCCTTGAGCCGATGCAACGTGTCGATCGCCTGTTCAGCGTTATGCAACAGAAGCGACTCGGTGATCTCCAGCTCCAACTGCTCACCACGCAGACCATGTTTCTCCAGGGCGGCTTGGACACATTGGACGAACTGGCCACGCTGGAAATGCATCGGCGAAATATTCACCGCCATCGAAATGCCCGTGATGCCCTGCTCGCCTAGCTGGCGCAGCTGCGCGCAGGCCGTATCGAGTACCCAAAGGCTCAGCGGGATGATCTGACCACTGTCCTCTGCCACCGGTACAAACACCGCGGGTGAGATAAATCCTTTTTCCGGATGCTCCCAGCGCAACAACGCTTCGACCCCGACCACCCGACCCGAGCGCGCTTCTATCTGCGGTTGATAATGCAGCTTGAACGACTGGGTTTCGATAGCCTTCTGCAGGTCATTGCGCAGGCTCGCGTGCTCGCAAACGCGCTGATTAAGATCGCTGGTGTACCACTGAAAGTTGTTGCGGCCTTGCTGCTTGGCTTTGTACATGGCCATGTCAGCCTGCTGGATCAGTTGCATCGGCTGCTCGATGTGACCATCGCTCAGGGTGATGCCGACACTTGCACTCACGTGCAGGTCAATGCCCTGGATGCAGTAGGGTCTGGCAATGCTGGCCATCAATCGCTCGGCCACCGGTACCACGTCCTCATCATGCAGCAGGTCCGGCAGCAGCACGATAAACTCGTCACCGCCCATGCGCACGATGGTGTCACCAGGACGAACCTGCCGGGTCATACGCTGCGCCACCTCAATCAGCACCTGATCGCCAAAGTAGTGCCCGATCGAATCGTTGATGGATTTGAATCCATCCAGATCAATGCACATCACCGCCAGACGACGCTTACGCCGACGACTGATGTGACAGTCCAGAATGAGCCGGTCTTCAAGCGAAACACGGTTGAGCAAACCGGTCAGCCGGTCATGGCTGGCATTGAAGCTCAATTGGCGCTCGTAATGCTTCTGCTCGCTGATGTCCCGGGCAATGCCAAACACCCCGACGATCTCTCCGTTGACCATGATCGGCAGGTTAGAGATGTCCATGGTCAACAGCTTGCCACTCTCGTCGAGAACCCGTGCCTCGAAGCGTTGAGGCGCTCCGGCGCGGGCTGCGGAAAAATGCTGACTGACCCGTTCCAGGTCTTCTTCAAACACCAGATGGGAAAAGTGATGACCGATGAAATCGATTGCAGTGTGCGGTTTCAGCTTCAAGCCCGCTGGATTCACACTCTGGATGTTGCCGGCCAGATCGAGGGCGAACACCGGGTTGGGGTTGTAGGTGAACAATGAACGAAAACGTTGTTCGCTCGCCTCCAGACGTTGGCCGTCACGCTCATGGCGGATCGCAATGGCCGCCAGCTGCGCCGCGCAGGTCAGCCGTTGAATCTGCGCCTCGTCCGGCGCATGGGCGCGGTTCTGGTACAGCGCAAACGTCCCTAACACGCAGCCCTGATGCGAAAATAAAGGCACCGACCAGCAGGAGCGCAGATTGTGCCCCAGTGCCAGACTCCGAAAACGCTCCCAGCTCGGATCCCGGGCGATGTCTTCGGTGACCACCAGCTCGCGCCGGAACGCTGCGGTGCCGCAGGTTCCTTCCTGTGGACCAATGGCCATGCCATGAATCGCCTGGCTGTATTCAGGCGGTAGACCAGGTGCCGCACCGTTGAGCAGGTGCTTGCCCTGCGCATCGGTGAGCAGTATCGAACACAGCGTGTCAGGATCCTGTGCGTCGAGCATCAAACAGATGGCGGCAAGAATGTCGTCCAATCGATGATTGGTCGCGATCATGCCGAGAATGTCACGCTGCGACTCGGGGAGAGCCTCGCTGTGAAAACTCGTGCAGCGGGTATTCATGGTGGTTCCTGAGGACTGCCGAGACCATCCGATCTACAAAGAGTCTGGAAAAGTGGGCGGCCGGGCACAGTCCGCTCGTACTCCGGTCGCGCACTTTATAAAGCACCGACCTGGGCACAAGAAGGCTCAGATACAGGATAAAAAACCGTATCAGATTGGGCCGTTCGGTTGGGTTTTCTGCCCTTGAGTGGGGTCAGTCTGACTTCTACCAACAGAACTTTCCGGGCCTCAAATACGATTGGCAGGTCGGCCCCGGCATCCTGTGTACCGACTTGCGCCACTTCGACAACCCTATGTTCAGGTCAATCTGGCGAGGTGCCACTCAAATTTTCAATCAATGACGGGGTCACCACTGCGCGATATCCATCGGCATTTGGGTGCAATCCATCTGGTACATACTGCTTAAACAGGTCAGGATTTGATTTCAAGACCGCCTCCCACCTTGGATAATTGTCGATCAGGCGAAGTCCCCTGGCTGTTGCGACATCCCGGTACATCTGGAAGTAACCCCTTAACTGCGGTCTCTGCACTGCTGAGGGTCCAATCACTGGATTCGTCACCGTTAAAATGATCTCCGTCGATGACTTGGCAGCCTTGATCCGGTCAATCATTAGCTCAAGGTTCTTCCGTGCTTGTTCGACAGTGGTGTTGTTGGGAAGGAAAGCGTCGTTGACCGCGAATTCGATAAACACCGTATCCGGGCTTTTGGAAATAACTCGACTGTCGAGATTTTCAACACCCCATCCCGACCACATCGAACCCTTGCCACTGTTTATAACCGTGGCACGTCCAGGGTAACGCTGATTCAAATCATCCCCAAGCTGCTGCACCCAGGCGCCAAAGGCCGTCAAGCTCGTACCATAAGCGACGACGGTCTGCGCCTTGCCTGCATCCAGGTTTGAATAGAGAGCGCTTTCCTGACCAGCAAAGCTGGCCGCGCTTAACGACAGTAACATTCCGGCAAACAGAGCCTTGGCCCACAAATAATTCATTCAACTGTCCCGATCTTTTCACAGGTGGGAAGGATGAACCTGTGAGCTTGAGGCGTCCAACTGATTCAGGCGGGGGGCATTGGTTCCCCCCCAGATGTCAGGATAGTTGTCGTGTACTCTGGCAAATTAAACACCCGCGCAAGGCGCGTGTTTAAGCGTCCTACTGCTGACTTCCTGAAAGCTACAAGACCTTGCGTCGTTGCCTACAGGTACGCCAGAATCCGCCGGCTTGTGCGCCCCGGAGCCGCTCGGTAACTTGATTCCCGTCACTGCTCATCAGTGATCGGGTTTAGCAGCCCGCGATAACTCGGATGTGCGTGCATCTGTCATGCAGGTATTTAATGGCCTGTACTTGATGGTGGCTGTACGTAGGGCGCCCTCGGGCGCGCCGGATTTCTGAGTTTCCCGGTCTGCTAACCTGCGTGCAGCTGCCACCCTCCTCGTTTAGCAGCAGGAGGATTGGCAACCATCAGGAAAACTCAGAACATGAAGAAGCCCTCTCCAAACCCGCCAGAAACCGATCCAATCTCCACGTATGAATCTGATCTAAACAAACTCAACGAGACCGCCGAACAGTCCTTCGACTTTCCCATCCCCTCAGTTGCCGACATCAAAGCCACGCCGCGTACACCCAGCACCCTGTTTACCGTAGACCCAGAGGCTACGACCGAAACCCTCGTGGTTTATCTGGTCGAAACGCTGGCCTCGGTCGATGTGATGGTTCATCACCTGGTGGATCATCTGGACGGTGGGTCGCGTCACGCCTTGTTGGGCATTTCCAATAGCATCATGCTGGCGGAAATTACGGCGAACCGGGTGCTGGATCAGATCGAGCCGCTCAAGTAGGAGCGCTCACCCCTATCGAACTGATCAAGGCAACAGTAGACGGTATGGCGGCATGGCGGCATGCTTTCGAGCATGCCGGCTGAGTTATACCCGAATGAGTATAAGGAAAATGGCAGGGGCGGCTGGATTCGAACCAACGCATGGCAGGATCAAAACCTGCTGCCTTACCGCTTGGCGACGCCCCTGTATCTGTTGCGACGAGTGCCCAGCACTCTCTTCCTGATGTTGCAGCTTGCGAGCAACATCGAGTTGCTGCGTCCTTACGCTATAAGCCCTGTAAGGGCCTCTGCAAGAGGCACGGAAATTTATCAACTTTCGCTTCGCGTGGGAAGACCAAAAACAAAAAAAATGCCTTAAAACAGTCACTTACTGTTGTTCCAGGTTAGATCCTATCCTCTCTGGGGCTTTTGAGTTTTTCAGCAGTACTACGAAGGTTGCCGGTGATAGTTCCGGCCCCGGCATGTCAACCATCAGGTTGCGGATGGAAAATCGAGATAGTCATTTTCGCTGATCGGTTCGCGGAAAGTCTTACGCAACGCTGGGACAAGCATGGAAAAGGGGACGCATGGAAAAGTGGAAAAGAGGACGAATTTATTTTCAGCAGTAATTTTCGAAAGGAAAGCAGCAAAAATAAATCCGTCACCTTTCTCAAGTGGCGCGGCATCTAGGAACAGGGCGAGGCCATCACGCTAATGATTCACCATCTACATGGAATTGGGCCTGCCGTTGCTTTCTGCCTGCGCCGCGACACGAATACGAGATGACCGAAAACGTGTCGCGGAAAATGGAGCATTTTCGAAATCGAGAGGCTATGCGGATTGTGCTTCAGGATTAGAGGGAAACGATCAAAACAGATCAATGAAACTGGAATAGGGTTTTGGCCAATTGTCTGCGACAACCTTATGGATCCTGTTTACCCACCTCTGATCCTTCGCAGCTTTCTGACCCACGTAATCGTTGCCAGAAATCCACGTTTCCAGCCTGAATAGCAATCCATCAACGTTTAGATTTCCATAGTCAGTTGTTGATATGAACACTACGCCATCGGCAGTTACACGCAGCTGGGTATTTGTCGAGTCCTCTACTGAACCAATCAGCTTTGCAGCCACTTCAGGAGTCCACACCCCTGGAATTTTTAAATCGACTTTCATATCTGCTTCCATTTCTGCCCTGCCCCATGCCGGTTATCCGTAATACCCCAACTCACATCAAATTGCCACCACTGGTCGCGGAGGGCGGCCCCTGACCGGAAATCACTTATGACCATCACCGCACCGGTCATCCGCTATCAGGGTGCCAAGTTCCGGCTCGCACCCTGGGTGCTGCAACACTTCCCGCCGCATATCTGCTACGTCGAGTCGTTCGGAGGCGCCGCTGGCGTGCTGATGCAGGAGCCGAAAGACCCAGCGTGAGCGAACCAATGAACGACCGGAAAGCCTCGGCTTTTAAACCCCAGTCTCCAACTGCCCACCACTTTCTCCAAACCAAAACAGGCCTGTCTTAATTAGAACCACTGCACTGTGAATGACAAATGTGAAGATCAGAGCTTGGACAATTTGGCCGAACGTGTCCGGCCTCCGAAAGGCCGTTAGGGAGTAGAAGATCCACGCGGTGATAAATCCCGGGATCAAATACTGTAACAACAGGATTACTTCTTTAACCAGATTCGCCCAGCATGTCGTAAGAATAGCGAAAGCCTTTGGACTCGAATCGGGTCGCATTGGCCAGCGCTTGGGCGATGGTTTCGCCAGTGACAAACTGCTCGCCCATGACCCGCATCGCCATGTCCACGCCTTTGCGAATCAGCGGTTCTCCGCCTTTGCTGATAATGCGTGTGAGCGTTGAAGTCATGCCGGTTTCGCTGTGGGTGGAAACCAGTTTCCCAGTCAACAATAGTCCCCATGTCGCCGCGTTTACGAACAATGAGCCGCTTTTACCAATATGCGTCTGCCAGTTGCCATTGCTGACTTTGTCGCGGATCAACGCATCTCGCGTGCCCTTATCTGGAATACGCAGAAGCGCTTCGGCAAGGCACATCAGGGCGACGCCTTCCTGCGATGAAAGCGAGAACTCCTGAAGCAAGCCTTGAACAAGTCCCGCTCTACCGCTGGCGTTTTTCTGATTGCGCAACTTCTCGGCGATGCCGGAGGCTAGTTTAATCGTCGATGAAGCTATCTCTTCAGGTAATCGTGCCTGTTCCACCAGCATCGGCACCATCTCTTCTTCCGGCCGCCGATAGGCTGAAGTGATCGCCGCTCTGAGCACCGACTGCGGATGGATGTTTTCCGCCAGATCCAGAAAAGGCTGACAAGCCGACTCCACCAACAGCTCGCCCTGCTCTTCCGGATCGCCGAGGTTAGTGCCGACCAGCTCATCCAGCGTGGCTCCGCCTTCAAGCTTCTCCAAACAATTGAAGAGTGCCTGCTTGATCAACCAATGCGGGGTTCGATCAATCGATGCGGCGGCAGATTTGAGACGTTCACGGGTCAGGTCGTCGAGTTTCACACCGAGGGTAGTCGCCATTGTAAAAGCCCAGCCAAGGAAACCGTTAAAAGGAAATTGGAGCAGTCATGGACCGAATTGAAGACGCGCAAAAGCTCCCTTCATGGCAACTTCAGCGTGCTAAAAGGCAATGGTTGCCACCAGGTGAAATGGCGCTATGCGCGTCACAACCGCGGTTACAGCATCAGCCGATAACCGCGGTATTCGCCGCTCTCATTGCAAGAGCGTGAGCTTCAGAGCACCGAGCGTAAAAAGTCTGCTGTTTCAGCCTTTTCCGGACGGTCGAAGATCTGCTCGGGAGTCCCTAACTCGTGGATCTGCCCTTTATGGAAGAACGCAACACGATCCGACACCTCGCGGGCGAATCGCATTTCATGGGTGACCACGATCATGGTCATCCCTTCATGAGATAGCATGCGCAATGTATCCAATACCTCACCGACAAGTTGCGGATCGAGCGCGGACGTCACCTCATCGAACAGCATGTAGTCCGGCGACATCGCAAGCGCGCGCGCAATCGCCATCCGCTGCTGCTGTCCACCTGACAGACGCGTTGGAAACGTCGTCAGCTTTTCACCCAGGCCCACATGCCTGAGCTTTTCGACAGCGATCGCCTCGGCTTCCTGCTTCGACTTACCCAGGACTTTTCGCGGGGCGAGCATCACGTTTTCGAGCACTGTCATATGAGGAAAAGCATTCCATTGCTGAAATACAATTCCGATCTTTTGCCGAAGTTTATTGAGATCGGTCTTTTTCGAATGGACGTGAATTCCATCGACACTGATACGACCTTGCTGGATATCTTCCAGGCCATTGATACACATCAGCATGGTCGACTTGCCGGAACCCGAACCACCGATCATTGATAACACTTCGCCCTTGTTCACACTCAGGCTGACACCTTTAAGAACATGCAAGGGACCAAAGTGTTTATGTACGCCTTCAATTTTAATCATTGTATTTGCCACCTTTTCTCAAGACGAGCGCCGAGTCTCGCAATGGGGAAGCTCATTAAGAAATAGATCACGCCTGTAATTGCTAAAATGAGCAGCGGTTCCTGAAGTCGGGTTGTCACAATCTGCGAGCTGCGCAACAGTTCGATAATGCCAATCCACATCACCAGCGAAGTATCTTTCATGATGCCAAGGGCCAAACCGATCCAGCTCGGAAACACGATCCTGGTGGCAATCGGCAACGTGATCGAGACCACTTCCTGACTCCACGTCAAACCCAGTGATCGCGCGGCGCGTCGGGTCGTCATAGGTACTGCCGCCACCCCGCTCCTGACGATTTCGGTGCACAATGCGGCGGCATAAACCCCAAGACAAATGCACGCGACAACATAAGTTGGCCAGTTCAGGCGAAACATGCTGTTGAACGAATTGAATATCACCAATTGAATCAACAGTGGCACCGAACGGAAGATATCCAGAATCCAGCCGACGGGAGAACTGATCCACCACGCTGCGCCGGCCCTTATCAGACCGAACAACGTGCCGAACAAGGTGCCTATACCGACGGCAGCCAAAGTAATAGCGATTGTGACAACAGCACCCTTCAATAAAAACAGGATGTCGCTCCACGCGAGTGTCCCTTCAAAAAACATGGCGCACCTCTCAATAACGAAACAGGCGCCAAGCTAATAGCCGCGCACAAATCGTGAATATTTTCGATATCAGGTAGTACAGGCAAGCAGCGGCGAAGAAGAACTCAAATGTCCGATAAGTCATGACATTAAGTTGTTGAGTAACGCCCGTCAGGTCGCTCGTCAGACCAACAATAGTACCGAGAGAAGTCATCAGGATTGACCAGACCATCTGGTTAGTCATGGCATGGAACACCGCCCGCAACATCTGCGGAAGTACGATGTGCCATAACGTCTGAGCCGCCCCCATACCCAACGAACGAGCAGCGCGGACTTGCGTTTCCGGGACGGCGGAAAATCCGCCCCGGAACGTTTCTGCCAGATAGCCTGCGTTGTTGAACGTAATACCGAGCAAGAGTGCATAGTACGAGTCGATACCCATTCCAATGGAGCCCAGCCCGAAATACACCATGTAAATCTGAAACAGTGCCGGGGTGTTGCGCGCCGTTTCAATCCACACACTGGCCAGACCTGAAAGGGTTTTGTTACCCGATCGTTTTGCAAGCGCCAGAAGCACTGCCAACACCGTACCAATTGCCATCGCAAGCGTGGCAATCTCCAGAGTGACAACTGCCCCCGATAACATATCCGGAAGCGATTCCAGAACTGGGCGCCACTGGAAGGTATAAGACATACGATTACCTTTTTACGCGAAAGGTTTTTGTTTTCCGGAACGAGTGCTCCGTTTCCTTAACGATAAGTACCTGGAATGGTCAGATCCGGAGCTGGCCCGCCCTCTGTTCCTACCCACTTGGCATACAGCTCGGCATAACGGCCAGAGCGCACTTGGCGGTTAAGGAAAAGATTCACGTAGTTAAGCAGCCCCTGCTCCTGGCGTTGCACGAGGAACGCGCAGTAATCGGGGTCGACTGGCGCATCACCGACGATCTTCAGGCCCGGGTATTTCCCCGAGCTGATCACGTGGGTAGCGATCGTCGCGGTGGTGTACGTCGCATCAATCTTCTTCTGGCTGAGCGCCAGAAAACTGTCTGACTGGGACTGATAGGTCAGAAGCTTGGTTGCCGGGTCATTGATTTTCTGCACCGTCTCTTTCAGAGCGGCCGTCTCGTAGGCCCCTGCCGGACCTCCCACCGTATGTCCCTTGATGTCGGCGGCGCTTTTAATGCCTGAGTCTTCGCGAGCGAGAATGATGGTCTTGAAGACGAAGTAGGGAATTGAGAATCCGATCGTCCTTGCACGCTCCAAGGTGTCGGAGGCCACAGCGATACCAACATCGGCTCGTCCCGACAACACCGCTGGGATTCGGTCCGGGTCCGGGGTGTCTACGATTTCGGCTTTTACACCAAGGGCGGCTGCCAGATCGTTGCAGTAGTCGACGTCGAAGCCAATCGGCTTGTTGTCCTTGTCCCGGGCGCCATTGGGCGGGAAGTCGAGCTCCACCGCACAGCGCAGCTTGCCCGACGAAATGATGTCGTCCAACTGGTCTGCATGAACGGCGGTGGCACCCAAGGAAGCAAGGGCTGCGACCAGGAAGAGTTGGTTAATGCGCATTTTTGTTCCCCTCGTTTGTTGATTGAACTCAGAAACAAGATACGCAAATTCTAGCGCATCTTGGATATCGTATACGTATTATCGGGGCAGTAAAATTACAGCTCTTAGATCTTTATTGTTGGTGTCACTGGACCAGGAAACCGTAGGTAAGAGGGTCCGTTTCATCGATGACCCAGTTGGCGAAGCCGCAGATATGAGCTTTACCGCTCACTTCAGGTATGACCGCGTCCAAAGAGCCGACCTTGGTTTCGCTGAGCACGCGACCTTTGAACACGGTCCCGATGATGGACTCGTTGATCAATGCATCGGATGCCGACAACTCGCCGCGCAAATAAAGTTGCGCAACACGGCCCGCGGTGCCCGACCCCGTCGGCGACCGGTCAATTGCCCGATCCGCATACACGCAGCAATTGGCCTGGGTCGAACCCTCGTGACGCGGATCGCCAAATACCATGACGCCGTACACGTCATTGAATTCAGGGATTTCAGGATGGATGAAGGGTCCCCGGGCATTAATGGCCGCTTTGATTTCATAGCCGAACTGGGTGATCGTCGACAGCTCTTTCTCGCGAATGGCAATGTTGTGTGGCCGGCCATCAACGTAGAAGTAGGTTGCGCCACCGTAGGCGATATCACCGGTCACCTTGCCGAATGTCGGCGTGGTTACCGTCACGTCCCGCTCGAAGATGAATGACGCCACGTTTACAAAACGAACGGCCCCTGTCCGCGTGCCATCCCACTCGACAAACGCCTCGATGAAGCCGCAGGGAGCATCGATACCGACTCGGGTCTCAGGGGATTTACGTTCGATCCAGCCCAATTCCACAGCCGCAGTTGCCAGCGCAATGACACCGTGACCGCAATGAGGGCTGTAGCCCATGTTGTTGAGGAAAATAATGCCGAAATCGGCGTCTTCACTCACGGGCTCGGTTAAAAACCCACCATACAGATCCTTGTGGCCACGAGGCTCGAGCATCAAGGCTCGCCGGTAATGGTCGGCGTTGCTTTGCAGCCAGGCGCTGCGCTCGACAATGGTCGCGCCAGGCACTTTGGGAAGTCCCTGTGTGACGAGCCGGAATGTTTCCCCGCTCGTATGCAGCTCAATCGTGGCAAATGAACGTTCGTACTGCATTCTTATTCTCCATCTCTCAGGGTTGGGAAAGCTGACAATGACTTGGACAGGTCGTCTTTTAGGCTATGGTATACGATAAACGTTTAACGTCAACCGTCAAAAAGGCCTTTCGGCGCCGGAAAAACCAGGACAGGAAATACCGGAAAGTCCAGGAAGGAAAAAGCCGATACACAGCGGAACGATATTATTGACATTGAAGATACTGTATACGATATTTTAAAAAACATCAGGTAGCGAGTCATGACTCATTCACAAATCGATTTCCCGGCAGTGATTGGCTACGTCACCCCCCTGAGCGCACGGTCCGGGGAACGACTCGATTTCAAAATTTCCTCGACCGATAATCGGGATATCAACGCCAGAGTCGTCAGACTGGACTGCTGCGACCCCAATCCACTTGGCCCAGGACTCAAAAGCACAGAAGTAGATTTCGGCCTGAACCAAAGCTATCGGGCGACCGAACAACAGACCTGCCTCGGATCATGTGCAATCGGCCCCGTACCCACTCTCCCTGACACACGAAACCTGATGCTGTCGCTGCTCATCAAACCCACACTGCTGAGCATCACCGACCAAGTGATTTTTTCGCTGCAGGATGAGACTGGATCGACGGGCGTCGTATTAGCGCTGAACAACGGGACACTGCTTTTAAAAAGGCTTGGGATGCCCACCCGCCAGGAGGTAGACCTTCATCTGGAAATCAACCGATGGAGCAAGCTGGAAATCTGCTTCGGCTTACAAAAGGTCACTATCCGTTCGACACTTCTGAACACTCGAAAAAAAACGGTCGAATCCAGTGTGCTGATGGAGGGGCTTCAAACCACTCTCAAGAACACCGATCACCTGTGTCTCGCCGCAAGCTGGAGCGGCCATCCCGTCGATTGCTTTAACGGTTCCATAGAAGCGCCCTGCCTGTGCAGCTCTCCGTTAGCCGCGACGACTGATACTGAAGTCCTCGCACGCTGGTCCTTCGCAAAGGACGTGCAGAAGCAAACGGTCGTCGATGACATTGATCCCTCGCGCCATCTCACCTTGGTCAACATGCCGATGCGCGGCGTGCGGTCTTCGGGATGGACCGGCCGAAACATGGACTGGAAAACTGCACCTGACGAATACGCAGCCATCGCCTTCCACGCCGATGACCTGAGTGACTGCCAATGGAGCACGACTCTGGCGATTCGAGTGCCCGCAGGAGTGCCGTCCGGGGTCTACGGCCTGATCGTCGACAACCCATCAGGCAACGACACTATCCCCTTCTACGTTCTGCCTGGCGCAGATTCACCCCGCCGCAAAATCCTTTTTCTGGCGCCCACATTCACCTACATGGCCTACGCGAACCATGCACGCGGAACATTCGCAGGCGCGCTACAAAACCGGGTCAGGGAATGGAACGCCTATCCCTATAATCCGGATACCGTTGGAGCCTTTGGGTACTCAAACTACAACCGCCACCCGGATGGTTCAGGGATAACCCTTTCGTCCCGACTGCGGCCGATCATGACTATGCGCCCGGGCTATCTGGTCTACCCCGATGAGAATGGCTCGGGTATGCGCGGCTTCGCATCAGACTCCCACCTGACGGACTGGTTGAAAGCCAAGGGCTTCGAGTTCGATGTCATCACAGATGAAGATCTGGATCGTGAAGGCGTCGATACCCTGGCGCACTACGATGTCGTGTTGACCGGCACCCAGCCTGAATATCACACACGCCGCACACTTGAAGCGCTGATAGCCTATCGAGAAGGCGGCGGAAAATTGATGTACCTCGGCGGCAACGGTTTCTATTGGAAAATCGGTCGAGACCCAAGCCACCCGCACATGATCGAGGTGCGTCGGGCGGAAGGCGGCATGCGAGTCTGGGCCAGCCAGCCTGGCGAGTATTACCACCAGCTCGATGGCGAGTACGGAGGCTTGTGGCGCCGCAACGGCATTGCACCACAACAAGTTTCCGGCGTGGGTTTTACCGCTGAAGGCGCCTTCGAGGGAACGTATTACGTTCGCACCCCCGAATCGTTTCGCAGTGAATTGGCCTTTCTGTTCGAGGGTATCCCCCCCGGTCAAAAAATCGGCGACTTCGGCCTTTCGGGAGGCGGCGCTGCCGGCTTCGAGATCGACCAGGTCTGTTCGGACCTGGGAACCCCGGACTTCGTGACAGTGATAGCCGCCTCCGAAGGTCATGGCCCGACCTTTGAAACCACCTTTGAAGAGCTGCTGCTTCCAGGCGTCTTTGACGGAGGCCCGCGACCTTACGGCGGAATCCGTTCCAACATCGTCTACGGCATCGACGAAAACGGCGGCGGTTTGTTCTCGGTCGGCTCCATTACGTTTTGTGGGAGCCTGTCGCACAACCACTACGACAACAACGTATCGCGCCTGCTGGAAAACTGTCTGCGCAAATTCCTTGCAGACTCACACATTACTGATGAGCCGCCGCAATGCCCGTTCCGCTCCAACCTCCCTTCAAAAGGTGAATGACGCTATGACGGACCAACAACGCTTGGTGCGCAAGGACTTCGACGAACTGACAGCGCTGCTGAAGGATGTCTTCATAAGCAATGGAACGTCTGCGCTCGTCGCTGACATTCTGTCCACCAATTGTGCAGGCTGTGAGCGAGATGGCGCCCTCAGTCACGGCATATTCCGCATGCCCGGTTATGTCGCCTCGCTGAAGACCGGCTGGGTGGATGGGCAAGCCGAACCCGGGGTGGAGGCTGTTAGCCCCTCATTCATCCGCATCGATGCCCGGAACGGGTTCGCCCAGCCAGCCCTGGCCGCAGCCGCGGGTGCCATTGATGAAGCAATCGAGCGCACCGGGGTGGTCGTCGTTGCCATCCGCAACTCCCATCACTTCAGCGCACTCTGGCCGGACGTTGAACCGTTTGCTCGCAGAGGACTGGTCGCGATCAGCTTCGTCAACGGCCTGGCCAATGTCGTCCCGCACGGCGGACACACTGCGGTTTTCGGCACCAATCCTATTGCCTTTGCGATGCCGATAGCCGAGGGCGATCCGATTGTGGTGGATCAGGCAACCAGCGTCATGGCCAACGGTGAAGTCCGGCTTCATGCGTTAGTCAACCGGCCACTTCCTCCCGACGCCGGGGTCGACAGCTCAGGTGCAGCCACCACCGACCCGCATGCAGTGCTGGACGGCGGCGCGCTGAACACATTCGGCGGATACAAGGGCTCCTCGATTGCACTCATGGTCGAATTGTTGGCCGGCGCATTGACCGGAGGGCAATTGTCGTTCGAGAACGATTTCGGTCATTGCGTTGGCGCGCAGACGCCCAAGGCCGGGCAGCTGTTGATCATTATCGATCCGGATCGCGGTAGCTCAACCTGCTTCAGTCAGCGTGCGGCAATGCTCTGCAAGCAACTGATCGACGCCGGACAGGAGCGTTTGCCGGGTGAACGTCGCTACAAGAACCGAAAAGCCGCGCAAACCCTCGGCATCCCGCTTGAACATGAGGCCTTGGCGAACTTGCGTCACCTGGCCACGCGCAGCCCCACGCTCGCACCGTGATTCTCACCACAGACACCTTCGATCCACCTCACAAGCACTGCTCTGGAACAGACATGAACGACCTATCGCGCGACACCGAAAAGCTGCAATTCCATCGATCGTTGACCCCTTCCCACATCGATCAACTGATCGCGCTTTTTCAAACCGAATGGTGGACCAAGGGGCGCAACAAAGCAGACGTGGAAAAGATGCTGCAATCCGGTGGCCCCCTCTTCGCTTTCATCGACCCGCACCACGACGAACTCGTCGCGTTCGCCCGGGCGATGACCGACGGTGTCTATAAAGCGATGATCTTCGACATCATCGTGAAGGAGACGTGGCGCGGGACGGGCCTGGGCGGCGTATTGATGAACACAGTGCTGAACGACCCCGCGCTGGTCGATATCAAACATCGCGAACTCTACTGCCTGGATGACATGGTCCCGTTCTATGAGAAATGGGGCTTTGCCACCGCAGCGGCCGGCCTGAACTTCATGCGCAAGGCAGAGGTATAACCCACGTCGGCCGCCTACCGTCACGGGAAAAAACGAGTGGCTCTGAAGGGCTCCAGGTTCTGCGCAGGCGTGCGACCGGCGACCATCTGTGCGATGAGTCGTCCGGTCGTGGCGCCCAATGTCAGGCCGAGCTGTCCATGAACAAACGCCAAGAACACATTCGATAACCGGTTACTGCGATCGATCACCGGCTTGGTGTCGGGCAGATATGGGCGGTAGCCAACACCGTATTCGACGTTGGCCATTTGCAGTCGGGGAAGGATCTTTCGCGCTTTCTCAAGAATGATGTCGGCGCGCTTGAAGTTCGGCTCGGCATTGGGCCGGGCAAACTCCATGGTGCCACCGATTTGCAGGCCGCGGGTCATCGGGCTTAAGCAGAACCCACCATCAGGCAATGTTACGGAGTGGTGTATTGTCACCTCCGGTGTCGGCAAAAGCACTTGATACCCGGCGATCCCAGCCAGTGGAATCTTTACGCCAAGTTGATGAAAAAACGCTCGCGAACCGAGACCTGCCGCAATCACCACATGATCCGCTGCGTAGCGCACACCGTTGTTGAGCGTGACGCCACTGGCATGATCGACCACCTCATCCAGTCGTTTGACCTGACCGCGTACCCGAACGCCGCCCTGATCGATAAAGCTTTGTGTCAGCGCTGCAATGAAACCTTCGGTGTCGCTGACCGAGCACCAGTCGGGGAACAGCAAGCCATGACTGAATGTACCGGCTAACGCCGGTTCAAGATCGGCTATCGCGGCGGCATCGAGTACTTCTGCCTTGAAGCCCAGGGCCGTGCGAAACGCCAAATGGGGACGTTCCTGATCGATGCCTGCGGCGGACTCGCACAAACTTGATGACCGGTTTTTCGCGCAGCAGTGCCTGCTCGGTACAGCCCTGCAGCAGCAGCGCATAATCAGCGTGGACATGATGAGTAAGGCTAGCGATATCCCGGGCAATCTCCTCCGTTTTCGCCTGCCGGGCGCACGAGAGAAACCTCATGAACCGAGCAATGCAAATTCGCCGTAGCCAGGGCCACGGCGATGTCCGTCATTTAACGGCTGGACTTACTTACGGATGCTGGTCAGCAACGACTCGCAGGCTTTGGTAATGTGCTGATACAGCAACTCGGCGGCTTTATCGGCATCGCCGTTGCGGCACGCCGCGAGAATTTGCCGATGCTCACGATCATCCACCCCGGTGCCACCGGAAAGCGTCAGCTGAATCCGCAGGTACCGCTCGATTCGGTCATTGACCGAGCGAATGAGGCCCATCAGGAACGGTCGGTTGGCATCTTCATAGAGGCAGGAATGAAACTGCCAATTGAGTTCAGCCCAGCGCGCAACGTTCGTCTCTTGCGCGAATTCATCGCAATACTTTTCGGCTCTCTTGAAGGTCGCTTCGGTCATCAGCGGCACGGACAGCTTCAGCGCGCTCGACTCCAGCATCGCTCGGACTTCGAAAATCTGCGCGATTTCCGGCTCTGAAATACTTTTGACGACAGCCCCCCGGTTGCGTTGAAACTCGACCAAACCCTCAGCTTCGAGCCGTTTAAGTGCCTCCCGCACCGGAATCTTACTGACATCGAAAAGCTTGGCGACGTCATCCTGGCGAATCGGTTCGCCTTCGTCAAAATCACCGCTGATAATTGCCTCGCGAATATGGTTGGCGATGATGTCGGACGCCGTTGGCGCGAAACCAAGTGATGGCAGATCTACAGGATTTAGGGGCAATTTGGACTCCACGTACGCAATCGGAAGGACACGATCAAATAACGTATTCTATATCAGATCACAGCTTACCATTGGCCGATCTGTCAGCTGACGCCACCTCGCTTAGGGTGGCTATGGCTGATCAGCTCCTAAAACACGGTTGACATTATCATTTACGTATACGATATTCAATGAACGCTTTGACTTACCCGCTGCCATGCATCGCGCTGCATAACCTGGGCTACACCCCCATACAAAAAACAAAAAGAGAAGCTCTGCATGCAAAGCCAGAAAAAAACCGCTGACGATAAATTGCAGAGATACAGAGGCATTAACGGAGTCGGCGTGCATCAGCAACACGTACAGAAAACCGCCAGGCGTGATGACACCAGATCCGTCACCCACGACTTGGCGTGGGTCCCCAGCGCCAATGAACACATGCTGATTCTTTGATACGGGTTTAACGCAAACCGCGCCTTTGAACCTCGCGGTTCGAACACTCAGGAGAACCCTGGAATGCCAATAGTAAAGATTGAAATGCTCGCCGGGCGGCAGGACGAGAAAAAGCACCAACTGGCGCGCGAAATTACTGCGGCCTTCGCCAGAATCCTTGGCTCTGCGCCCAAGGACGTGACCATTGTCTTCACGGATGTGGCGACTTCTGACTGGGTGATCGCCGGTGAGCCGCTTAGTGCTTTAGCGACGGTTTGCCCGCCGCCGCAACGATGAAATCAATCATCAAATGGCAGCTTTGATTGCTGAAAACAGATCCCGCAAGCGCTGCATTTTCCCTTCTACAATGTCGAGTGTCTCTCATGTATTTGAATGCCCAGCAACTGGCCAACGCACTGCCTTGGGACGCATTGATGGACGCGTTGTCCGAGATTTTCACCCGCACCGTGCACTCGCCTGTGCGTCATCATCACAAAATTGAAGTACCAGGCGACCCCGCCGCCATGCTGCTGCTGATGCCGGCCTGGATCGAAGGTGAATACCTGGGGGTCAAACAAGTCACCGTGTTCCCCGGCAACAATGCCAAAGGTCAGCCAGGCCTCAGCAGTCACTATCTCCTGAGCTGCGCAAAAACCGGTGTACCCCTGGGTCAGTTTGACGGTAACGAACTGACGGCCCGTCGCACTGCCGCAGCGTCTGCCCTGGCGTCACGTTATCTGTCGCGTGCCAACTCGAAACGCTTGCTAATGGTTGGGGCTGGCCGCATGGGACGTTATCTGGTCAGTGCTCACCGCTCGGTTCGCGATCTGGAAGAGGTGCTGGTTTATGACCTCAATATCGAACCAGCAAGAGCATTCGCCAGCGACCTCCGCGACCAGGGACTCCAGGCGCAGGCGGTGACACTCCAAGAACTGCCCACTGCCGCCGCGGTCGCCGACATCATTAGCTGCGCGACGTTGGCCACCGAACCGGTGATCAAGGGCCAGTGGTTGCAGCCGGGAGTGCATCTGGATCTGGTCGGCAGCTTCACTCCGACCATGCGTGAAGTCGACGACGATGTCGCGGCACGCTGCAGCATATTCGTGGACACACGCGAAGGCGCTCTCGCAGAGACCGGTGACCTGATCCAGCCAATTCGCAGCGGCGTCATCACCGAAGCCGATGTCATCGCCGAGTTCAGCGAACTGTGCGCTGAAAAACATGCCGGCCGCTCCGCCCTCAAGGAGCCCGCCCAGGCCATGACGATGTTCAAGTCGGTTGGCGCGTCAGTAGAGGATCTCGCGGCGGCGATCTTGGCTTACCAGCGGAGTACGACTGCCAACTGACCCATGACGCGGTCAAGCATGAATAATCTGTGGTACCTGGAAGTACGTCGAATCAATTGATGATTCATGTTCACAACACCTTTGTTTAGATCAACGTTCTCCCCATGGATGGCTGAGGGGATACTTACGAGCGTAAGTCGTGCCACTCGAAGCCTGTTGCCGGATTGAAATAGTTTCAATCCGGCCATTCATGAGGACTCCCGATGCAAACTGATTTCGCCGCCTGGTCCTGGACCGCTGGTCGAGGTATCGACGGATTACAACCGATCCGCAAACCCCTTGTGCAACCTGGCCCAGGTGAGGTTCTGATTGCCAACCGAGCGCTGGCGCTCAACCCGGTGGACTGGAAAATCATCGAATGGGGTCACCCTGCCTGGAACACCGGCCACGTGCCGGGCGTGGATGGCATGGGCGTAGTGGTTGCCTGCGGTGCCGGAGTGCCAATCAAACCGGGGACTCGCGTGGCGTATCACCAGTCACTGGAGCGCGATGGCAGTTTTGCCGAGTTCTGTTTGCTCGATTGGGCGACCGTAATGACGGTGCCGGCCGCGCTAGATGACGCCATCGCCGCGTCATTCCCCTGCCCTGGCCTGACAGCCTGGCAAGCATTGGACAAAGTTCCGGTTAGCGGGCCGAGTGACATGTTGGTAGTCGGTGCAGGTGGCGCGGTGGGCCTGCTATTGGTACAACTGGCAGTGCAACGCGGTTGCCGAGTGTGGGCCACGGCGGGCACAAAGCATCATGCGAACTTGAAAGCGCTGGGTGCCGTTGGCGTATTCGACTACCAGGACCGCAACTGGCAGCAAAACCTTCAAGCTAGCCTGGGTGAGCGTCGCCTCAAGGTTGTTTTCGATACTGTCAGTGGCGCGCATGCAGCGGCGCTGGCACCTCTGCTGGGTTATAACGGTCATCTGGTGTGCATTCAGGATCGGCAGGAAACTGCACCGCTGCCGGCCTTCAGCACCGCGATTTCCTTGCATGAGGTTGCGCTCAACAGCTTCCATTCCTACGCAAGCCCGGGCGATCGACAACGGCTTCGAGACGCTGGCGAACACCTTCTCGAAAGCATGCTGGGCGGTCGCCTGACACTACCTGAACGTCGGATCTTTGATTTTCGTAACCTTCCTGAAGCCCTGCTGGCTCTCAAGCAAGGTGGCGAAGGTGGAAAATGGATTGCCCTGTTGAACGAGTCAGGCGTCACGCCTTCCGGACAGCCGTAAAAAGAAATCGCCCGAGGCTCTTTTAGGGAGCACTCGGGCGACAGATCAGCATGACCGAACGGAGGCGCTCTGGTTAAACCTCCGCGAGATTTTCCTTTTTCTCCAACCAATCGATCATCAGCTCACCCCAAGCGATGTCCGCTTGCATCGCGTCTTTGGCCTTGGTCGAATCCCGGGTGCGCAAACCTTCCAGTACTTCGAAATGCTTGTGTTTGGCACTGGCCAGCTCCCGCTTGGGGACCTCGGCGTGAAACCGGCTCAGCAGCGGCCCCATGATAACCCACATATTTTCGAGTGTTTTCGACACCACAGGCATGCGTGCCGCAGAGATCAACCCGAAGTGAAACTCCCGGTTGAGCAACGCTGCTTGTTTGTAATCGACCGTTACCGCTTTCTGGAACGCATCCTGAATGGCTTCGAGTTTCTCCAGTTCAGGTCGGGTGATCCGCTGGGCCGCTACACCCGCCGCCTCGCCTTCCAGCAAATGGCGGATCAGCTGGATTTCACGCAACTGGCTGACCGTCAGCTCCGGCACATAAATCGAGGTCGCGGCTTTCATGTCTAGCGCATGGTCGCTGACCAGACGGAAAATAGCTTCCCGCACGGGGGTGATCGAAACACCGAACTCTTCGGCCAGTGTGCTGATGCGCAACCGGTCTCCGGGTTGGTATTGCCCGTCCATCAACGCGGTGCGGATGATGGAATACACCCGTTCGCTCAAGTTGCCTTTATCAATGGGCTTATGCACGGTCACTGTTACTCGATCTCCAGGGTCGATTACTGTGCGTCGGGCGACAGACTTGTGAATCTGCCGACCTGAAACGTCGATAACGCATCATACATCATCAACTTGCGCCTGCCACTCCGGCTGACGACTTGCTTATATGCGTGCATCGCGCCGACCGACGCCTTGCAACAACACCGCGATGACGATAATCGCGCCTTTGATGATCTGTTGTGGATAGGCCGGCACACTCAGCAAGTTCATGATGTTGCCGATCAACCCCAACACCAACACACCCACGACGGTGTAGAAAATCGTGCCTTTGCCACCGGACAGCAGTGCCCCTCCGATCACGCAAGCGGCGATGGCGTCCAGTTCCAGGGCCATGCCGGCACTGGGTGTGGCTACACCTGAGCGCGAAGCAATCACCACCCCGGCCAATGCTGCCAGGCCGCCGCAAATACCATAGGCGGCCAGTTTGTAGCGCTCCACCGGAATACCCGCCAGGCGCACAGCGGTTTCATTGCTGCCACTGGCAATGGTCAGGCGGCCATAGGCGTTGTAGCGCAGGATCAAGGCAAAGACCACCGTCACCAGCCCCGCCAGCCACACCGGCCACGGGATCCCCAGCACGCCGTCGGCCAACCGGCCGAAATCACGTAACAGCTGGGCACTGACCAGTCTGTCATCCAGCCGTTGTGGCTGACCGTTGGACAGGATGAACGCAAGGCCACGAGCAACCGTCATCATGGCCAAGGTCGCGATAAAAGGGGCCATGCGGAAGTACGCGATAAAGGTGCCTGTCACCAGTCCCATCAGGACACCGGCCGCCACCGCAATCGCCACAGCCAGCAGCAACCCGAAACCACCTTCAACCGGAAGCACATTGAGGGTCATCGCAACCACGATTCCACCCACGGCAGCGACCGAGGCAACGGACAAATCGATGCCCGCTGTCAGGATCACAATCAACATGCCGATGCTGACCAGCAGCAACGGCGTCAATTGGCGCAACAGGTTGCCGAGGTTCTGATACGTGAAGAAGTCCGCCGAGAGCACGCTGGCGACGGCGGCCAGTACCACCAGCATCACCAGCGCGTTGTGTTCTAGAAACAGACGCTGTAACGAACGACGGCCTGCCCGGCTTTCTCGAGCGTGATTGTTTTCCTGCAAAAGCTCGGCCTCGGCCAGCTTGGAATTAGGGTTACTCATGGTGCTCGACTCCCATTGCCAGGCAAATCATTTCTTGTTCTTTAATGCGCTCGCCCACCAGTTCGCCAGCGATCGCGCCTTCTCGCATCACCAGCACGCGATCACACATGCCGATGATTTCAATCATTTCCGAAGAGACCATGATGATCGCCACGCCCTGTTCAGCGAGGTCATTGATGACCCGGTAGATTTCCGTTTTCGCGCCCACATCCACGCCACGGGTAGGCTCGTCGAGAATCAGCACGCGGCAGCCCGCATCGACCCACTTCATCAGGGCGACTTTTTGTTGATTACCCCCTGACAGGTCACCGACCAACTGCTCGATCGAATGCGTCTTGACCGCCAGTTGCTGGCGCAAGGCTTCGATACCCTGGGTCTCCCGGCCATTGGCAATCCAGCCCATACGCCCGGTATAAGGACTGTCGGGACGCAGCGCGCCGTTGACCCGTATAGACATCTCCAGCAACACGCCTTGTTGCTTGCGGTCCTCGGGCAACAGGCCGATGCCATTGGTAATGGCTTCCCGTGGTGTTCGGTTGTGGATCTCCCGGCCGTCGAGGTACAGCGCGCCGGAGGTTTTCCGATCAGCCCCGAAGATCGCGCGCATGGTTTCGGTACGTCCGGCACCGACCAGTCCACAAAAGCCGAGGACTTCACCCGCCCGTACCTCAAAGCTCACATCGCGCACCTGACGTCCCGCGCACAGGTGCTCGACCTTTAGTAACACCTCGCCGATCTGTGATTTGCGCGCCGGGAACAGGTCACTCAACTCGCGACCAATCATCATCTCGATCAAGCCACGCTCGGTAATGTCAGCCAGTTCTAGCGTACCGACCGTCTTGCCGTCCTTGAGCACCGTGGCGCGATCGCAGATCCGGAAGATTTCATCCATGCGGTGCGAGACGTAAACAATGCACACACCTTTGCGGCGCAATTCATCGAGGATTTTGAACAGCTTCTCGGCCTCATGGGAGGTGAGCACTGCCGTCGGTTCATCGAAGACCAGTACCGACGAGTTACGCGACAGTGCCTTGCAGATCTCCACCGCTTGCTGGTACGCCACCGGCAAACTGCCAACCGGTTGGCGCACATCGATATCGCTGAAACCCAGTTCATCGAGAATCGCCCGGGCTTTTTTGCGCATTGCGGCCCACTGGACAAATCCCTTGCTCTTGCCCAGATCGTCGATGCAGATGTTCTCGGCCACCGATAAATGCGGGGCCAGGGCAAACTCCTGGTAGATAATCGAAATACCCAGCTTGAGCGCATCACCGGGTTTGCGGATATCGACTTTCTCGCCGTTCAGGCTGACCCCGCCGGCATCGCGCACGTAGGCCCCGGAAAGGATCTTCATCAAGGTTGATTTGCCGGCGCCGTTCTCGCCCATCAGTGCGTGGATTTCCCCCGCACGGGCCGAAAAATTCGCGCTGTTCAGGGCACTGATACCTCCGAACTTTTTCGAGATGTCGAGCATCTCTACGGCAGGTTTGTGCATCGCGTTCATTGTGTTCACCGTCTATAAACTGTCGCCATTCGAGCTGTGGCCGCCGTCAAACACAGCAGCCACAGGCCGGTTCAACCGTGCGAAATTACTTCATCGCGGTTTTGATCTGCTCGATGGAGCGGAACGGCGGGACGGTTTCGGTGGATGGCGGCAAGCTGTCGGCCTTGATGTAGGTGTCGACGTTGTCCGGTGTGATCAGCGTGACCGGGAAGTACGACGCTAACGGCAGGTTGTTGGCATCCAGTCCCTTGTCGAGAATCTGGTGGATCAACTCGATGGCGGCCACACCGGTTTCCGAACCGCTGTTGGTGGCACTTACCAGCAACTTGCCTTGCTTGATCAAGTCCAGCGCCACGCGAAAGCTGCCGGCGGCGGAAGCGACCATGACGCTGTTTTTCTTACCGGCATTTTCCAGGGCATTGATCGCGCCAATGGCAATGAAGTCGTTCTCTGCCAAGACCAGATTGAGTTTGTCACCCTGGGACGAAAGGATGTCTTCCGTGGCCGCCAGACCACCCTCTTCGGTCCAGTCGCCACGACCCCAGGCGAGTACGTTGAAGCCACCTTCCGGCCAGCTAAAGCTGCCCTTGGCCTTGACCTGCTGGAACAGCTTGAAGCCCTTGAGCATTGCGTCTTCTTTGGAAAGGCCCAGCTTCCGCTCTTGCGAGCGCGCATAAACGATCCCGGAGATCATGCCGTTGAGTCGGCTTTCGGAGGTCGAGTTGCCCATCACCCCAATGACCATGGCGGCGTTGATCACCTTGGCCGGATCGGTCTTGGCCGAAACGTAACGCCCTGCCTCGAATCCACTGCCGTACGGATTGCCGGTGCTGGTGGTGATCACCGGCGCGCGGGCGTCCGGCGCGGTGCCGACGGTGATCACCGGAATGCCGGCTGCCACTGCCCGCTCGACATCCGACACAGAACCGAGGACATCGGTAGGATCGATCACGATCAGATCGACGCCCAGGGTAATGAAGTTATCGACCTGGGCACTCTGCTTGGCGACATCGCTGTCAGCCACTTGCAGCTCAATATCGTAGTTGTACTTCTTCGCGATGGTTTTCGAGTCGTCGATCATCGAGACAAACCAGGGGTTGCCGAGGGTGATTTCAGTCCAGCCGATACGCAAACGCTCGCCCTTCTTTTTCAGTGGCAAGGCTTTGTTGATCGAGGTGCGATCCGGCATGTCAGGATCAATCACGCCCGACAATGCGGTGTTGGGCATCAAACTGTAGATTTCATGCTTGGGAGCCGCCCAGGCGTGGGTGCCGATGAGGCTCGCCAGGGCCAATGTGGTGATCGAACGAACAGCTGACAGCTTCATAATTATTATTCTCCAGTGCGCTGATTTTGATCGGTGATGCAGGTGCTGTTCGTTTCGAACAGCACCGGTTTCTCGTTTAAGGCTCAGGCCTGCAAATCGATCCAGGCGGATTTGAGTTCCGAGTACTTGTCCAGCGCGTGCAGCGAGCGGTCACGCCCGTTGCCCGATTGCTTGTATCCGCCAAACGGCATGGTGATATCGCCACCGTCGAAGCAGTTGACCCAGACGCTGCCGGCGCGCAGCGAGCGGATGATCGAGTGGGCACGGGACAGGTCGCTGGTCCAGAGACTGGCGGCCAGGCCATAGGGCGAATCGTTGGCGATGCGCACGGCGTCCAGGTGATCCTTGGCGTTGATCACCGACAGCACTGGCCCGAATATTTCTTCCCGGGCGATGGTCATGTCGTTCGTGACGTTGTCGAAGATCGTCGGCGGGATGAAGAAACCATCGGCCAAGGCGCCGCTGGCACGTTCACCACCGAGGATGATGCGGGCGCCCTCTTCCGACCCCTTCTTGATGTAACCGAGCACGCGATCCATCTGCGCCTTGTCGACCATGGCACCCAACTGCGTGGCCGGGTCGAGCGGGTCGCCGATGGCGATGGTCCGCGCCACCTTCAAGACTTCGGCAACAAACTCGTTGCGAATGCCTTGCTCGACAATTAGGCGCGAAGGCGCCACACACACTTCTCCCTGGTTGAAAAACATGGATCTGGCAGCGGTGGTGGCGGCTTTTTCCAGGTCGCGACAGTCATTGAGAATGATGTTCGGGGTCTTGCCGCCACACTCCAGCCAAACCCGTTTCATGTTCGACTGGCCGGAGTACTGCAGGAACAATTTGCCGACTTCACCGGAGCCGGTGAACACAAGCGTATCGACATCCATGTGCAGGCCCAGGGCACGGCCAGCGGTAGGACCGAACCCCGGCAGCACGTTGAACACACCCGGTGGAATGCCCGCCTGCGCGGCCAGTTCGGCGATACGCAGTGCAGTCAACGGCGATTGTTCGGCCGGTTTGAGGATTACCGAGTTACCCATCGCCAGGGCCGGGGCAACTTTCCACATCGCCATCAGCATCGGGAAATTCCACGGGGTCACGGCAGCGACCACGCCAATAGCTTCGCGGGTAATCATGCCCAGCGCGCCCGGTCCCGATGGGGCGATTTCGTCGTAGACCTTGTCGCAGCATTCGGCGTACCACTGCAGGCATTCGAGCACCGCATGTACATCGAAACCGGCGCTTTCGGACACGGGTTTGCCCATGTCCAACGTCTCGAGCAATGCCAGTTCGGTCATGTGCTGCTCGAACAACGCCGCAAAACGCAGCATGACTTTTTTGCGCTCCTTGGGTGCCAGTTGCGACCACACGCCGCTATCGAACGCCTGGCGGGCGATCTTCACGGCGACGTCGACGTCTTCGGCCTGGCAGGACGCGACGTAATTCAGCACCTGACCGTTGCGCGGGGAAATATTGGCAAAAGTTTCTCCACTCAGGGCGTCGACAAAACGGCCATTGATGAAGGCTTGCCCTGGCAGGTTCAGGGTGGCGACACGCTGCTGGACCGCAGCGATATCAACGAGAGTGTTCATGCTGTTGCGTCTCCTTTTTTTGGTTTTAGGCGTAGCCGCCCAATGACGATATATCATGCATTATTAAAATCACAAGCGAAGGAATGGCCTGAATCAGGGTGTTTTCTTCACAAGTTCTGTTCGCTAAACCGCGTAATACTTTAGAAACTGACCTCGGTTTTCAGCCCGAACACCACCACGCTTTTATCCCCACTCAGCCCGCCAGGATTGACGACGTATTGCACGTTGGGCCGCAGGGTCAGGGCCGGTGTCACGCTGACGCCGTAGTACAACTCCATCGGGTATTCAGTGTCCGGTGCCGCTGAGGTGTAGCCATTTGCCTGGCGGATACGCTTCGCGGATTTTTCATTCACTTCAAGCCGACCGATCGCCACACCGATTTCATCCTGTGGCCGCCCAGCAAAAGGACCGCTGATAAACGCACCGGCGTGCCAGACCTTTTCCACGTAGGACACATCGCGATCCGATTGAATGAAGTTGGCGAACAGGGTCAAGCCACGGGCGCTGTTGCTCGGGTCCTGATAAACCCGCTGTTCGGCCATGGCGTAGTAGCCGCTGGCTTGTTCGTGCTGATCGGGTGCATTGCCGGTCAGTCCGATGGGCTGACCATTGACGTCGCGATAGACATCGTTGAAATCACCGGTATTGCGCCAGATGCCCGCCCGATAGCTGCCAGGCAAACCGTTGAGCGTCGGCGTCCAGGCCAATTCGCCCACGGCCAGATACCCGGTGGTGCCCGAGGGACTGCCGAAGTTCAGGCCCTGGGCGTTTTCGGTAAAGCGTGGATTGACCTGATACAGCGACGCGTTGAGGGACAACTCATCAGTCAGTTTCCCCGCCACAGCCGCGCCCCATTGGCTGACGGGCCAAGTGAACCAGTTCGGCGTGATGTAACCGGGCACCGTGCCGCAGAAGGTCAGGTTTTGAAACTTGCAGGAAAACGGAAAGACATCGCCACTCATGGGCAAGCGACCGAGTTTCACCACCAGTCGATCGTCCAATAACGCCTGCTGGTAATAGAACTGCACCAGACGGGTGACACTGCCATAGCCGTAGATTTCCTGGGCGGCCAGCAAGGTGTTGGTCCCGGCCTCGGCCGTCAGGCTTTCGCCGTTACGATCGCTGAGGGTCATACGAAAACTCGCGCCCTGCCAGCCGAACAGCTTCTGCAAATCGAAATTGGTGTCAACCATCAGCTGATCGCTGTAAGTCCCTTTGTGCTCGTCGCCGCCCTGGGTGTTGTAGGCCAGTTCGTTGACGTAAGTTAGCTGGAAATCCACGCCCTGCTCGTGCAAGCGAGTACGTTCACCGTTCCAGTCCCCCAGCAGAAAATTATTCGGCGAGTAACTAGCTGCATGAGCACCCGGTAATACGCAGGCGCTCAAAAGTCCGACGGCAACTATCGTTTTGTTGGTCATTATTATTGTTCCCGAAACTATTTTTATTGTTGGTCTTAGTGTTTTTCGAGCATGCAAAATCCCGCCGACCCAACTAACGGATCGGTCGAACAACGTTCTTCAAAATGGCGTGACAGACACTTCGGTTAGAAACACATTTTCACGATGTCGGCGACCTCCTCTTTGCTGTTGATCTTCTTCGGATGACAGGCCAGGTCCTGGTTGAAACTGGTCCAAACGGTTTGTGCAAAGTCATCGATCTGCTCCGGGCGCAAACCGTAGCTGCTGAAGGTGTCAGTGACGCCCAAGGTGGCGAACAGTTTTTTCAGGACGTCGGGAAGGCACTCGGCGCGTTCAATCTCGGAGAGGCCCAGCGTCGAAGGATCAAGAATCCCGGCCACACGCGCGAACTTGTCGGCACACACCGGCAGCGTCCAGCCAATCACGTACGGCGTACTGGCCGCGACCGTGCCACCGTGAGGCGCGTCGGTCATCGCTCCCAACGGTTGGCCAAGAGCGTGGGATACCGTAACGCCGGCACTGGCAATGGCCATGCCGCCCAAGGTCGAGGCAAAGGCCATTTGCGCACGCGCTTCAAGGTCATCGCCATGCTCGACGCAACGCCGGGCATTGGCCGCGAACAACCGAATCGACTCCAGGGCGACCATTTCCACCCACGGCGTGGAGTGAATGCTGATGTAAGCCTCTAACGCGTGGCAGAAGGTGTCGACAGCGGTCAACGCGGTCAGTTTCGGCGGCTTAGAAACCAGAATCTGGGGATCGATCAAGGCCACGTCGGGGTAAATGAACGGGTTGACGATGGCGCACTTCAGGCCCAGTTCAGGATTGTTGATCACCGCAAAAGGCGTGGCTTCAGTCCCGGTCCCGGAGGTGGTGGGCACAACCAGTAATGGTAACCCACGGCTTTGTGGTCGGGTGACCGTCTCACCCAACCGCTCGGTGTAGTCCCAGCAGGAACCACCGTGCACGGCAACGAAAGCCACGGCTTTGGCCGAGTCGATGGCACTGCCGCCCCCGACCGCGACGACCACATCGCAACCGGCATTGCGAACCTGCTCCACCGCGCGATCGATCGTGGTATGTCGAGGGTTGGGCACAATGTCGTAGAACTCGAGAAACTCAATGCCGCGGTCGGTAAAACTGCCGGAAATTTGCGCCACCAGGTCACTGCCCTGAAGAAACGGGTCAACCATCAAAAAGACCTTTTTGCCGAACGGCTCGACCTTTTCACCCATGCGTTT
Organism: Pseudomonas sp. VI4.1; assembly: GCF_002029345.1. Lineage (NCBI taxonomy): Bacteria > Pseudomonadati > Pseudomonadota > Gammaproteobacteria > Pseudomonadales > Pseudomonadaceae > Pseudomonas > Pseudomonas sp. VI4.1. The sequence continues at coordinate 14,145 of NZ_MULM01000183.1, read as the reverse complement.
GATCGCCCCGACTTCGAAATCCAGGGTCAACGGCAGACTTGCCTGAAATGCTTTCATCAGATCACCTTTTGGTTGTGGAAAGTGCGCTGCCAACGGTCTCAACCGACCAGCAACGATCCGCCTTTTTTATAGAGTTCGCCCAGATCGCTCGCCGCGATCAGGGCCGCTTCCATTTCATCGAAAGTGACTTCGAACGGTTCGACCTTGCTGGTCTGATTGGGGTCGGCAGCAGTGCGCGCCACGCAATCGAGTTCTTGCGCGGTGATATCGGCCAAGCCCAGGTCTTCGAAGGTAACCGGCAAACCGATACTCAGGCAGAACCTCAGCACCGTATCCAGCTCACGACTGGATTTGCCTTCCAGCACCAGCATCACCAGAACGCCGAAGGCCACGTACTCGCCGTGGTACATCGTCGCCCGGGCACCCAGTTCACTGAACCCGCAATACACCGCATGGGCTGTCGCCACGCCGTTGCTCTCAAAGCCGATGCCACTCATCAGCGCATTGGCTTCAACCACGCGGTTGAAGGCTTTGGTCACGCATTGGTTTTCCGCGGCGCGCCTGGCTTGCAGGCCATCCTCCAGCAGTACCCGATAACACAGCTCAGCAATGGCCATTGAGGTCAGCGTCGACTTGGCACCGCCGCCGCCCGCCTTCATCCCGGCACCGGCGTTACCGAGAAAATTGTCCCGGTCCGACTCGACACAGGTGCGTGCTTCGAAATACGTCGACAGTGCATCGCCCATTCCGGCCACTAACAGGCGCACCGGGGCTTGGGCGATGATCCAGGTATCGACCACCACCACATCCGGGCTGCGTTCATAGAAAAGGACGTCATCAAACGCTCCCGCTTCGGTGTACAGCACCGAGAGTGAACTGGTGGGGGCGTCGTTGGAAACGATGGTAGGCACGATGCACAGCGGCACCTTGGCCTGATTGGCAACGGCTTTGGCGGCGTCAAGCACCTTGCCGCCACCGACACCAATCACCCCGTCGCATTCAAGGGCGTTGATGCTCGCCGTAAGCCGCTGGATTTCTTCGCGGGTCACCTCACCGGCAAAAATCCCATAGTGCAGTTGAGTATGCTCGGCGTCGAAACTGGCACCGAGTGTCTGTTTCAGACTGTCGAGGCGCCCCTGAGTGGTGATCACCAGAAACCGTCGACCGAACCAGGCCACATGCCTGTGCAGTCGATCGAGTTCTTTGTAGCCCTGGATGTAGCGGCCGGGTGCAGCAAACATTTGAGTCATGGTCATCATCATCCTGGCCTCGTCGTGGAGGCTTTTTTTATTGCTTTGAGGACGTTTGCGAGAGACTCATCCCTCGGCTGATAGATGATATATCATATTTGATTTTCGACTACCAACTGCTTTTTTTGCGAAAACCACGGCACACAAAACCGGGATTGACGCTTGGGGGGCACGAAGATATATGATGCATGAAAACAAGAACAACACTGTTTGGAGAAAGGCATGCACGATTATGTTGTGGTTGGAGGTGGCTCGGCAGGCTGCGCGTTAACAGGTCGCCTGATCGAAGCCGGGGCCTCCGTTCTGCTGATTGAGGCCGGTCCGCGCGATACCCATCCACTGATCCATATTCCCGCCGGCTTCACCCGGTTGCTGGCGAGTCCACTGCTCTCTCGCCATGAAACCCAACCACAAACGGCCATGGACGGACGCAAGCGCATTCTTCCTCAGGGCCGAGTGCTGGGCGGTGGAAGTTCGGTGAATGCACTGATCTATATCCGTGGCCAGCACGAGGATTACGACGATTGGGCCCGTGCAGGCTGTAATGGCTGGGCGTTTCGCGAAGTGCTGCCGTACTTCAAACGTGCCGAGGACAATGAACGATTCGACAATGGCTACCACGCCACTGGTGGGCCGCTGGGTGTCTCTGACCTCAAGCAGGTGTGCGAACTGTCCCGTGGGTTCGTGCGGGCCGCGCAGCAAACCGGCATTCCCTTTACTGCGGACTTCAATGGCGAGCGTCAGAACGGCGTCGGCTTCAATCAGATCACCGCGCGCAACAATCGTCGTTGCAGCGCGGCCGTGGCCTACCTGCGGACAGCGGAAAAATCCGATCGCCTGACGGTCGTTACAGACGCCACGGTGCAAAGAGTCCTGATCGAAGGTGATCAGGCCGTTGGAGTCGAGTACACCCACAAAGGTCGACGGGTACAGGCGCGCGCCAGTAAGGAAGTGATCCTCAGCGCAGGCGCCATTCAGTCACCAAAGCTGTTGATGCTGTCCGGTATCGGACGCGGTGAAGAACTTCAGCGTCATGGCATTCCGTTGCTGCATGAATTGCCCGGTGTGGGGCAAAACCTGCAAGACCACGCGGAAGTCGGCACCATCGCCTACTGCCACGGCAAGTACGGTTACTACGGCCAGGACAATGCCTTCAATACGGTCAAGAACGGCCTGCAGTACTTGATGTTTGGCAGCGGTCCTGTCAGCTCGAACGTCACCGAGGCCTGCGCATTCGTCAACACCGACAACGCACAGGAGCGGCCCAATGCACAGATGCACTTCGTGCCTATCGTGTTTTTCGACCTTGACCAGGACACCATCAAACAGCCTGGCGCAACCATCAACACCTGCGTGTTACGCCCCAAGAGCCGCGGCGAAATCCGCCTGACCGACAGCAAGGCCGAGACCCCGCCCCGCATTGATCCACGCTATTTCGCCCACCCGGAAGATCGTCGGGTCGCGATCAAAGGGTTGAACCTGTCCCGGGAAATTCTCGCGCAACCGGCCATGCGCAAATACACCGGCGAAGAGGTGTTTCCAGGACCAAGCGTGCGCAGCGATGAGGCGCTGTTGAGTTACATCGGCCAGCGTGCCAAGACGGTTTACCACCCGGTAGGCACCTGCAAGATGGGTGACGACGAAATGGCGGTGGTCGACCCGGAACTGCGCGTTCGAGGCCTGCGCAATCTGCGCGTCGTCGACGCCTCGATCATGCCTAACCTGATCTCCGGCAATACCAATGCGCCCTCGATCATGATCGGTGAAAAAGCTGCAGACATGATCCTTGGACGTTCGGCATTGCCAGCCTCCGCCTCCCATTCGTAAAAGAGGAATTTCGTTATGCCTATCAGCGGTAAAACCCAAGTAGTGGTGCACCTCACCTACCCCGCCAAACACCTGCGAACCCCCGAGTTTTTCAACCCGCTGCTGGAGCGGCTCGGCTATGACGGGGTGCTGGTGCCTTGGGAAGTGTCACCGGCCAATTTGGCCACGGCGTGGGAAGGATTGCGCGGCATAGAAAACCTGGCGGGGGTGATTGTCACCGTTCCGCACAAGCTGGAGGTGGCGAAGTTGTGCGATGAACTCAAAGGTACCGCCAGTCTGTTGAAGGTCTGCAATGTCGCCAAGCGACTGCCCGACGGTCGCTTCAGCGGGCGCATGTTCGATGGCGACGGCTTCGTTGGCGGTCTGAAAAAGCAAGGCCATGACCTGAGCAACAAACGTGTTCTGTTGCTGGGCGCAGGTGGCGCCGCTACCGGGATCGCCCATGCGTTGCTCGCCGAAGACATCCAGGAGTTGGTGATCAGCAACCGCACACCGGCCAAGGCTGAAGAACTGGCCCGCGAACTGCGGCGGATTTTCCCTGATCGGCGAGTCAATGCCGGTCCGGCCGACGCGACCGGTTTCGATGTAGTGATCAATGGCACTGCATTGGGCCTTAAAGCTCAGGATCCGTTGCCGCTACCCGCCGAGACACTCGCGTCCGGCACGGTGGTCGGTGAAGTGGTGATGAACCCGGACATCACGCCGCTACTCAGGGCCGCCGCCGAGCGTGGCTGCATCATCCATAAAGGCGCGCACATGATCACCGGCCAGATCGATCTGCTGGCCGAGTTTCTATTTTCCAAATCGGGCGTCTGACACGCCCTCCTCCTCTGCATAAGGAAAGACCATGAAAAAGACTGCAATCGTCACCGGCGGCGGCTCCGGCATCGGCCTCGCCACTGCGCAACGCCTGCACGCGGACGGCTATGAAGTTTTCACCGTGGGGCTCGGCGAACCCGAGCAACGCATTGAGGGCATTCATTATCAGGAACTGGACGTGACCAACGACGCGGCAGTGAATGGCTTCTTCGAGCGGTTCGAGCGAGTCGACGCGATCGTCAACGCCGCCGGCATCATTGATCACACTCGCGAGTGGGAGCTGGACGGCTTCAGTCGCGTCATGGACGTCAATCTCACGGCCGTGTTGCGCATCACCAACGCGGCCCTGCCCGGCTTGAAAGTTGCTCGTGGTGCGGTGGTGAATTTCGCCTCGATGTGGGGGATTTTCGGCTCCGCCAAAACCCCGGCCTACGCCTCGAGCAAAGCGGCCATTTCCGAGCTGACACGCTGCATGGCAGTGGCCTGGGCGACCGATGGCGTGCGGGCCAACGCCGTGGCGCCAGGCTGGATTCTGACCAACCTGTCGCGTAAAGCGTTCGAAGACCCGGTCCGCTCGGAAGGGATCATGGCGCGCATCCCGATGAAGAGTTGGGGCGCCCCCGAAGACGTGGCCAACGTGATCGCCTTCCTGGTCTCTGATAACGCACGCTACGTAACGGGCACGACGTTGCCGGTAGACGGCGGGTATTCGATCGCCTGATGTCATCTGGTCGAATGAACCCTTGACCGACTAAAAACATGATATATCATGCATCACAACAAGATCGTGGACTCGGCAACCTGTCGCCGGGCCTCGAATAACAATAAGCCGTGAAGTGAGAGGTACTGTATGAATCTGGTTTTCGGTTCGCCCGGTCGCTACGTCCAGGGCACTGAAGTACTCGCTCAGGCGGGTACCTACCTGGCGCACTGCGGACGCAAGGCCGTGGTGGTTATCGACAGTTATGTACTGGGCCTGATCCGGCAACGACTCGATGACACCTGTGCGCAATCCGACGTAGGTTTGCACTACATCACTTTCGACGGCGAGATCACTGCCGACGGGATTGCCGATCTCAGAATGGCAGCTGCGGAGGTTGAGTTCGACATGATCCTGGCCGTCGGTGGCGGTAAGTGCATCGACGCCGGCAAAGCCCTCGCCCACACCTCCGGCCGCGCACTGATCACCATGCCAACCGTGGCCTCCAACGATGCCCCCACCTCAAAAAACTACGTGGTCTACGACGCTCATCATCAACTGAGCGAAGTCGGTCACCTGCTTGTCAGTCCTCGCTATGTGCTGGTGGACACCTCGCTGATTGCCCAGGCACCGCGTCAGTTCCTGCTTGCGGGAATTGCCGATGCGCTGACCAAAAAGTTCGAAGCCGAGCAGTGCTACAAGTCCGGTGGCGTAAACATGTTTGGCGCACGTCCCGCGCTCTCGGGACTGATGTTGGCGCGCGAGTGCTACCACATCATCCGCCAATACGCGGAACCGGCACTGGCCCAGGCCGGTAGCGGCGAAGTAACGGTTGCCTTTGATCACTTGATCGAAGCCGTGCTGTTGATGAGCGGCCTGGGGTTCGAAAGCGGTGGCTTGTCCATCGCCCATGCAATGACGCGTGGCTTGTCGAAAATCCCGGGTGCACAACAGCAGGTTCACGGCTTTCAAGTGGCCTATGGTTTGCTGGTACAGCTTGTTCTGGAAGACCGCGACGCCGAACTGATGGGCGATATGTTGAGCTTCTATCAACGTATCGGCCTGCCACGCAGCTTGTCCGAAATGGGTGTTCCGGTTATCGACAACTCGGTGCTGATACAGGTGGCCGAGCCTACGTTGAAAGCCCCTCACGCCCGCAACTTTGTCTCGGTATCGGGCGGCGCATTGACGTGCGACGAGCTGATCGGGGCAATGCGCGCTCTGGAGGGGTTGACCCACTGAGCCCTCACTGAAACATCGACAATTGAACCCACAACCACCCCGTTGAAGTTCAAACCCCGCCACTGAGATTCAACTTCAACAAATTCATGCCTGTGATTTGGAGGTAGAGATGTCTACGCCCCGCAAAACGCTAGAGCAGTGGAAAGCCAGCAATTTTGTGCCTTCCGCCGAGACCGTTATCAAGCTCAAAGACCGGGCGAAATTCGTCCGTCTTGAAACGATCCGCCTGATTGAAATCGCCAAGACCGGCCACTACACCTCGGTGTTTTCCGCCGCCGAATTGTTCTCCGCGCTGTACTACGACGTGATGACCATTCGCCCTGAAGAACCGAAATGGCCGGGCCGTGACCGGTTCCTGATGGGAAAAGGGCACGCCGCCGTGGGCCAGTTTCCTATTCTTGCGGACCTCGGTGTCTTCCCCAAGGAATGGCTCGATGAATACACCCGTCTGGGCAGCCCTTTGGGCGATCACCCTGACATGCGCAAAGTGCCCGGCATCGACTTCTCTTCCGGCTCCATCGGCCACGCCCTCTCCGGCGGCCTGGGCATGTGCCTGGCCCAACGCTTCACCGGCGAAGTCTACGACGTGTTCGTCATGTTGGGAGACGGCGAAATGCAGGAAGGCCAGGTTTGGGAAGCCGCGATGAGCGCCGCCCATCACAAGGCCAAACACCTGATTGCGATAGTCGACCGCAACGGCTTCCAGCTCGACGGCTCGGTCGACGACGTGATCGGTATCGAGCCGCTGGACGAAAAATGGCGGGCGTTCGGCTGGGAAGTGCATGTCATCGACGGCCACAACATCGCCGAAGTGACCGAAACCCTGCGCCGTGTCAAAGCCGACGAAACCCGCGACAAGCCGGTCTGCATCATCGCCAAAACCGTCAAAGGCAAAGGCGTTTCCTACATGGAGACCGAACCCGGCTGGCACCTCGGTTACCTCGATCCGGAAGATGCCAAACGCGCTATTGCTGAAATCGAAGCCATGGAGATCTGAACATGAATGCCCCTCTTTCCCCCAATTCCTGGCAGTACCGTGGCCTGAACGCGCTCAACCCGGGTTTGTCGTTTTTGTCTGATGCGCTGATCGAACTGACCGAAGCCGGTTATCCGGTAATGGCCGGTTCCGCCGATTTGCAGTATTCCAACGGCCTGAACAAGTTCGCCAGCCGCTACCCCGAGCGTTACCTGCAATTCGGTATCTCGGAGCAGAACATGGTCACCGCCGCTGCCGGCCTGGCCACCTGCGGCGTGATGCCGTTCGTGGCGACCTTCGCGTCGTTCCTCGGCCTGCTGTGCTGCGAGCAAATCCGCATGGACGTTGCCTACTCGGCGCAGCCGGTGCGGCTGATCGGTCACCACACCGGCATTTCCCTGGGCTTCTACGGCACCTCGCACCACGCCACCGAAGACATCGCCACCATGCGCTCGATAGCCGACCTGGCGGTGGTGTCGCCAGCGGACGGCGCCCAACTGGCGGCTGCGATCAAAGCCTCGGCTACCTACGACAAACCGGTGTATTTCCGCATCGGCCGCGGTCGCGATCCGATCGTTTACGACGACAGCGTGGTCTTCGAGTTCGGCAAGGCACATGAGCACATCGAAGGTGAGGAACTGACCATCATCGCCTGCGGCATCACGGTATATGCGGCCCTGGCCGCCGCTCGCAAAATGAACGCTGAAGGGCGTTCCGTGGGCGTGATCGACATGGCCTCGATCAAACCGATCGACCGTGACGCCATCCTGCGCGCCGCTGCCCTCAGCAAACGCATGATGACCGTCGAAGAACACAACGTGCTGGGTGGCCTGGGTGCGGCGGTAGCTGAAGTCCTGTCGGACGAAGGCGTCGGCGTGAAGCTCAAGCGCCACGGCATCTACGACGAATACAGCCTGATCGCTCCGCCGACTCATTTGTACGAACACTACAAGCTGGATGCCGCCGGTATCGAGGAAGTGGCACTGGTACATATGAAGGCCTGATCACCTTTCAGGAGTGAGGTTTGCCCCATGCCGGGCAAGCTTCGCTCCAGTATTTTCGTCGTATTGGACACCTCTTTTCCTCAGGGAGCCTCACGCAATTCACCTCCACCAACCACACCCCGTGGTTTATGAAGTATCTCGGAGCCAACAATGAATAACATCACCGAGACCATGTCCGACTACTCGACCGGACAGGCCAAAACACGTACCTCCCTGCGCAGAAAGTCATTGATGGCCACCGGCGTCGGCAACTTGCTGGAGTGGTTTGATTGGACTATTTATACCGTCGCTTCGGTGTACATCGCCGCCGCACTCTTCGATAAAAGCAACGCAACTTCTGCATTACTGAACACCCTCGCGGTATTTGCCGCGGGGTTTCTGTTGAGGCCTATTGGCGGCATCTTCTTCGGCATCCTCGCCGATAAACTGGGAAGACGCGTGGTGTTGCTCAGTACCATGCTGTTGATGGCTGGCGCGAGTCTGCTGATCGCCTTTATTCCCTCTTATGATTCGGTTGGCAGCTGGGCTTCAGGACTCTTGCTGCTGGCCAGGTTGGTACAAGGTTTTGCGCATGGCGGTGAAACCACCACCTCCTACGCCTACATTGCTGAAATCGCGCCGCCGAAACGCCGAGGACTGTGGTCAAGCACGGTGTTTATCGCGGTGGGCTGCGGCTCGTTGCTAGCGACGTTCTACATGGCGCTGCTGACGTCACTGTTGTCCGTCAGTGAGATGCAGGAATGGGGCTGGCGTATTCCCTTCGCGACGGGTGGCCTGTTGGCCGTCTTCGCCTTATGGCTGCGTCGTAACATGATGGAAAGCGAACATTCACCGAGCGCTGGCAGTGAATCGACAACCCCAGCCTGGAGTCGTGGCAAGATCATCCAGCACGGCGTTCGTCTGTTTCTTTATGAAGCCGGCGCTACGTTGACCTACTACACCTGGGTCACCTCGGCCTCGATCTACGCTATCAGTGTCAAAGGCATGGACCCACGCAGTGCGTTTACCATGAGCTGTATTGCGCAGGTCATCTACCTGGTATTTCTGCCGATCTCCGGCTGGATATCGGATCTGTGGGGGCGGAAGATTTCAGCGTTGATTTCCTTGCTGGGGATTGCCGCCACGCTGTTCCCGTTGTGGGGTTTGATTTCCAGCGAACCGTGGACCTTGATGGTGGCGCAGACTGCAGGCTTGCTGTTGGTGGCCTTTATCACCGGTTGCAAACCGGCTTCGATCTCGGAGCAGATTCCGACTCGCTATCGCACTCGAATGTTTGGTGTATGTATCTCTCTGGGCGTCGCGGTGTTCGGTGGTACAGCTTCTTATCTGACGACTTGGCTGTACTCGGAAAACATTGGCTGGATGTTCAATATCTATTTGATCGTTGTCGCGGTCATTGCCAGTGCCGTGGTGTTGATGTGGAAAAACAATCACGGTGTACCGATCGACAAAATCTGAAATGAATGACCTGTGAGAGCGGGCTTGCTCGCGAAGGCAGTAAGGCAGTCAACATCGATGTTGAATGTCCGGCCGCCTTCGCGAGCAAGCTCGCTCCCACACAGGTTCTCTGCAAGGTTCTACAGTTGAGTTAACCGCCCAACGCATTCACCAACGCCGCTTGATTCTGCCACTGTGCGGTCTTGACCTGCGACAGCGCGTTCTGCGCCGTCAGTTGCACCCGCTGAGCCTGCAATACATCAAGGAACGGCGTCTCCCCAGCCCGCCAGGCCCGCTGAATCTGCTCGGCAGCTGAGCTGGCTTGACTGGCCGCACTGGCCAGGAAAGTCTGACGTTCGGCATTGCGTTGCGCAGCAGCCAAGGCTGACTCCACCTCGGAAACGGCCGTCAGCACGGTGCGTCGATAGCTCAGCAACGCCTGACGCGCTTCGGCATCGCGCAGGTCCACCACATTGCGTCGCCGGCCGCCGTCGAACACCGGCACGCTGGCATTCACGCCGGCCAGCCAGAATGTCGAAGCGGCCAGATTGGCGGCGCTCACACCATCAATCAAAGACCCCAGGGCCGCCGACAGGCTCAAGCGCGGCAGCAGATCCGCCTTGGCCACACCGACTCGCGCATAGGCCGCAATCAAGCGTGCTTCGCCGGCGCGTATGTCAGGACGCCGACGCAACAGATCCGCAGGCGTACCGGCGTCCAGCAACGACACCGTGGCGATGTTCGCCGGGCTCGCCTGGAACTGCTGATACAGCGTCTCGGTCGGCTGGGCGAGCAGCACCGACAAGCCCAGCAGCGAACGTTGCCAGTTCAGTTGCAGCGCCGGGACCTGGGCGGCGGTGGAGTCCGACTGCGAACGTGCGCGAAGCAAATCCGCTTCAGGACTGTCCCCCGCCGCATACAGCTGCTCAGTCAGCTGCAAGGTCTCAGCCTGGCTGGCCGCACTTTGCTTGACGATCGCCAGGCGCTCCTCCAGCCCTCGCGCTTCGGCGTAGGCCTGGACCACTTCAGTGATCAGCGCCACACGCACACCCCGCGCCTCTTCCTCTGTCGCGTTGAGGTCGGCGTCGGCAGCGCGCACCCCTTCACGGATACGGCCGAACAGATCGATTTCCCAGGCCGCACTTAACCCCAATGAGGTCGGCTCGGTGATCAGCGAGTCAGTGAAACCCGCCTGATCCGCCGAGATACGCTGACGAGCGACACTCGCCCCCAAATCGACCTGAGGGCTGCCGGAAGCTCCGGCGATGTTGCGCAGTGCACGCCCGGCATCGATCCGCGCCAACGCAATCTGCAGGTCAAGGTTTTCCCCCAGGGCGCGCTCCACCAGACGGTCGAGCAACGGGTCCTGATAAAGCTTCCACCAATTGTCTGTCACGCTGGCGGGTACAGCCGTTTGAGCGTTGACGAAACTGTCGACCGGCAAGTCGCTCTTGGGCGGCATGACCGGCGAGGCGCAGGCACTCAGTAGCGCGGCCCCAAGTACCAGGCCTGGAACGCTGAGATAATTATTCATGGGCCTCACCCTGTTCAGAATGGTTGGTTTTAGACTGTGCCTGACGCTCGCCACCGGCCATTCGGCGGATCAACACATAGAACACCGGAGTGAACAGCAGACCGAACAGCGTGACGCCGATCATGCCGAAGAACACCGCCGAACCCACCGCCTGACGCATTTCGGAACCCGCGCCCTCGGACGTGACCAACGGCAACACGCCGAGGACGAAGGCCAGCGACGTCATCAGAATCGGGCGCAATCGCAGACGACACGCCTCGACGACCGCATCAACGATGCCTTGCCCCTCTTTCTCCTGCTGCCTTGCCACTTCGACGATCAGAATCGCGTTCTTCGCCGCCAGTCCCACCAGTACGATAAAACCGATCTGAGTCAGGATATTGATGTCCTGCCCCATCAGACGTACGCCACCGGCAGCCGCTAGCAGACACATCGGTACGATCAACAGGATCGCCAGTGGCAGACTCCAGCTGCCGTACTGTGCCGCCAGTACCAGGTAGACAAAAATCACACACAACGGGAAGACCAGGAGGCCCATGTTGCCGGCAGTGGTTTGCTGATAGCTCAGATCAGTCCACTGATAGGTGATGCCGGCTGGCAGCGTCTCATCAGCTAGACGTTCCATCGTCTTGATGCCGAATTCCGAACCCAGTCCCGGCAATGTATCGCCGTTGATTTCCGCAGTAGGAAACAGGTTGTAGCGCGGGAATCGCTCCACACCCAGCGCCTCATGCAGACGCGTCACGCTGGCAATCGGCACCATCTGACCGGCATCGTTGCGCACCTTGACCCGCGACAGATCCTCTGGCGTGACCCTGTACGGCAAGTCCGCCTGCGCCGTCACTCGATACGTACGTCCCACGAGGTTGAAATCGTTGATGTAGGACGAGCCAAAGTACGTCTCGATGGCCTGGTTGATCTGGCTGCTTGGCACGCCCAGCATTTCGGCGCGTTCACGATCCAATTCAACGAACACCTGTGGCGTCCGGGCCGAGAACGGTGAATAGACGCCGGTCATGCCTTGAGTGGCGTTGGCGGCAGCAATCAGGTCGTCGGTTGCTTTGGCCAATGCTTCGGTACCCAGCCCGGCAGTATCCTGCAAACGCATGGAGAAGCCGCCCGTGCTACCCAAGCCTTGAACCGGTGGTGGCGTGGCGACAATGACCGTTGCACCGCTGACCGCTTTCAAACGTTCACGCAAGTCTTCGGCGATCTTGTCCGACGTCAACCCATGCACTTTACGCACGGACCACGGCTGGAACACTGGCGCCAGGCCGGCCGAGTTCGATGAGCTGGTACCGGTCACCATCGAGAAACCGGAGAACGTCGGTACTCGGTCCACACCCGGCACATCCAGGGCAATCGCCTCGATCTGCTGAGAGATTTCGTTGGTCCGCTCCAGAGAGGCACCGTCAGGGAGCTGCACGATGACCACCAGGTAGCCACGATCCTGAACCGGGATGAAGCCCTTGGGCGTCGACACCATTAGATAAGCGGTCGCGGCAATCAACACCGCGTAGATCGCCAGCATCAACGGAGTTTTTGCCACGAGGCCACGCACGCTGCCGGCGTAGCCTGAAGAGAGTTTCAGGAAGCCGCTGTTGAAGCCATCAGCGGCACGCTTGAGCACACCAAAAACGCCTTTTTTCGGCTTCTGATGGGCTTCAGGATCATGTCGACGCAGAATCATCGCCGCCAACGCTGGAGACAGCGTGACCGAATTGAACAGCGAGATCGCTGTGGCCACCGCAATCGTGATCCCGAACTGGCGGAAAAACTCACCCGAGATACCCGGAATGAACGCGGTCGGAATAAACACCGCACACAACACCAGGGTAATGGCGATCAACGCGCCGCCGATTTCCTGCATGGTCACGATGGTCGCTTCCAGCGGGTTCTTGCCATCAGCCAGATGTCGCTCGACGTTCTCCACCACCACAATGGCGTTGTCGACCACGATCCCCACGGCCAGCACCAGCCCGAACAGGGTCAGGTTGTTGATCGAGTAACCGAGCATCGCCATGACCGCGAAGGTGCCGACCAGCGACACGGGGATGGCCAGGATCGGAATGATCGATGGCCGCCAGCCTTGCAGGAAGATCATGATCACCAGCACCACGAGGATCACCGCCTCGTAGATGGTCTTGCCCAGCTCACCGATACTGTCGGCGATGAACGCCGTCGGGTTGTAACCGATGCTGTATTCGATGCCTTCGGGGAAGTCCTTGCCGATTTTCTCCATGGTCTCTTCGACCACTTTCATCGTCGCCAGCGCATTGGCGCCCGGACGTTGCAGCACTTGCAGGCCGATCGCCGGGTTACGCAAGTAATAGGTGTTGTTGACGTACGCCAGCCCGGCGATTTCCGTGCGTGCGACGTCCTTGAGACGCACAAGGCGTCCGGCAGTACCCGACTTGAGGACGATGTTGTCGAAGTCGGCAGGCTCTTTCAGTCGACCCTCGAAGATCAGGTTTGGCTGAAACGCCTGAGACGCCACCGGAGGCTGGGCGATCACCCCGCCGGCCACCTGGGTGTTTTGCGAACGCACGGCGGCGATGATCTCTGCCGGCGTCAGGTTGAAGGCCGCCACACGCTCTGGATCGAGCCAGATGCGCATTGAATATTCGCGAGCCCCCAGCGGGTTGATGTCGCCGACACCGTCGATACGCTTGAGGACATCAGCGACATTACGGATCGCGAAATTCGACACATACAACTGATCGTAGGTGCCCTTGGGCGACGAGATGAAAATCGTCGACAGCTGCGTCGGCGAGGACTTGCGCACCGTCACTCCACTGCGTTGCACCGGTTCCGGCAAACGCGGCGTGGCCAACGCCACGCGGTTCTGCACCAGCACCTGGGCCTTGTCGACGTCGGTGCCGCTCTTGAAGGTCACGGTCAGGTTCAGGCTGCCATCGGACGTCGCCTGGCTGTACATGTAGAGCATGTCTTCAACGCCGTTGACCTCCTGCTCGATCGGAATCGCCAGGGTCTCGGCCACCGTCTGCGCCGAGGCGCCGGGATAGGTCGCGGTGACCACCACGGTAGGCGGCGCGATGTCCGGGTACTCGGACGTCGGCAACACCAGATAAGCCAGGCCACCGATGATCATCAAAACGATTGAAAGCACAATCGCCAGCACCGGTTGTTCGATGGATGTGCGTCCCAGGCTCATAGCGGCGCTCCCTGGGCTTCAGGGGTTTTCGCGGCCTGAGCCAACACACGATCCTGGGCCGTCGCGGTATCGCCAGCCCGAACGCGTTGCAGACCATCGACGATCACCCGATCCTGCGCCTGCAAACCGCTGGAGATCTCGCGCAAACCGTCATGCAGTTTACCGAGGGTGACCGGCCGGA